>CAYVRR010000033.1:3641-21963 GCA_964453215.1 uncultured Spirochaetaceae bacterium
CCAAACTCAACAGAATTCCTAGCTCAATTAGATGTAATGCTACCCAAAGGATATAGATCAACAGTTAGTGCAACATACCAAGCCCGCAGTGGTCAGTATGGCTTTGATATCGAGCAATTCATGATTTATAGCGAGGATGATCAATATCCAGATAAAGACTTCTGGAATCATATCTTTAATCACAAGCTCACCTTCAAGGTAGAAGGGGGTAAAAAATTTATGAACATGCCTATTGAATTAAGTGGCTCGTATAGATTTACTACTGAGTGGAAAAAGGATATCGAATCAACTACTCATGATGGAAGAGATACGCAATTTTCTGATTGGAAAGGACCTATTTTTAATCATGTAGTGAGTGTTGGAGCACGCATATTTCTATAAATAACCTCCCAATGTTCTTATTTTCTTTATGGTGATATGTATCACTATGTGTTATCGAGCACGTAATGATTCTTATGTAATATGTATTAATAAAGGTGAGAAAGAGATTATGAAAAGTAATGAAAGAGTTAAGATTCTTTTTGTGGTAGAAAGCTTTTCTACAGGTGTATATTCTATTGTTCATGATATTGCATGTAATATTGACCCTTCTCGTTTTGAAGTAACAATAATACACTCTCTTAGGCCAGACTCACCAGCAACATACAAAGAAGACTTTGCTAATACAGGCGTCTCTTTAATCTATATCCCGATGAATACAGCTAAGAACCTTATAGCATCTATAGGTAGTATAAGAAGAACTATGAAAGAGTATAAACCAGATGTAATTCACCTTCACTCATCTATGGCAGGTGCTGTAGGAAGAATCGCTGCTAAAGGTCACTTTAAAGGGCTGCTATTATATACGCCTCATGGATACTCATTCTTAAAACAAGATGTAAGTAAGATAAAAAGGTGGATGTTTAAAACAACCGAAAAAGTATTAGCTTTCTTATTTGGGGGGACAATTCTTGCTGTTTCAGATAACGAATACAAACTTTCAAAAGAAATTTCTTCTAAAGTTAAAGTGATTCATAATTTTATTGATGTAAGAAAAATTCCTCAAGTAGAAATGGTGAGAAAAAACACCGTTGCAATCTGTGGTAGAATATCTGTCCCCCGTAACCCATCTTTATTTAACACAATAGCTCTTGCCCTCCCCAATGTTTCCTTCTTGTGGATTGGAGATGGCCCCCTTAGAGAACACATAACAGCACCAAACATTACTGTGACGGGGCTCCTTTCTCGAGTAGATGCATTAAAGTTAGTTTCAGAAGCGACAATGTATATACAAACATCTTTATGGGAAGGTCTCTCTGTTTCAGTTCTCGAGGCAATGGCTTTAAAAAAGGCTGTTGTAGCATCTAACATTGATGCAAATAAAGAACTTATTGACCACGGTGTAAATGGATTTTTATGCCAAGTCGCGTCATCGTCTGAATTTATTGATAATATTAAAACACTTCTTCAGGATGAAAAGATGCGAAAAGAATTTGGTGAAGAAGGGTATAAGAAAGTAATAGAAAAATATGATCTTTCAGTTGCTATTAAACGATACGAAGAGGTATATGAAAAAGAAAACGTCTTCTAGCATTATCTTCATACAAAAGTATCACTCATACAACACATAGATCATGCTTAAAAGATAATATATTATACACATAATTCCTTTTTATAGAGAAATTACACAGATTTTGACATATTTTGTAATGAAACAGGGTAGTGAGGTGTTTATAAGTAAGATACAGTTATTGATTAATAATTAATAATTGTGCATTATGATTTGGTATGTATGTTGCTGTAATATATAAAATTATATCCATATACAATGTCTAGTATGTACCACTTAGGAGTAGTAATTTGTTGAACACAAGAAGGCACCTAGTCTTTTTATTTTTTATAGTAGTTATCTCATTTCAATTATATTCTGTAGAAGTTACCCAAATTTCTAAAGGATCTGAATTTTCTTATCAGATTTCTTCATTTACCTTTACAATTGATGGAAGTACAAAAGAGAATGTGTTGAGAAAGTCTTTGTTTAGTGATAATGAAAAAAATAGTTTTAAGAGTGAAGAAGATATGCAAGCATATCTTAATCACAAAAAACAAACCCTTATTAATATGAGATTCTTTTCTGAAGTATCATATACCTACACAATAGAGTCATTATTTGAAGGAATCTATTCATATGAAGTAGAGTTCTTTATTAAAGATGCTTCAACTTTCTTAGTTCTCCCGTATCCCAAATATGATAATGACACCATGGGATTACTCCTTGGTATCAAAATGTTTGAAAAGAATCTATTTGGAACCCTCGCTGACCTCGAATTCGTTGGGAAAGTTTCACAGGGGAACGGAGGAAATAGTGGATGGGATTATAGAGAAGATTATATTGCTCTAGATATTACTTCACTTCCAATTGGAAAGTCAGAATTGGATTTTTCAATAGATTACGGTCGAAAGAAAAATAGTGGCACAAATGGGGAATTTGATATTAGTGGTAGTTGGAAAGATATTCCTTTTTTCAAAAGTAAACTACATATCTCCTCTTGGGGGTATTTCCTACCATCATCTGACTTTTCACTGTGGAATGTTGATGAGTATGGTATTTCTTGGGGAATTGGTCCATTTAAACTTAATGGAGAATTAGCCTCTTTTTCTAACACACTAAAAATTCATGCTAACAATTCTAAACTTTACACCTTTACCCGCCTGAAATCGAATAGAGTAAAATTCCTCCTCATCCCTGTAGATTTTTCCCTCTTAGTTGAAACAGACATGGATATAGAACCGGCAGATTATAACTATGTACATGCAGGAGCAACTGTAGAATCTTCATACAACCTCCCTTTCAAATTAAAATGGAAACCTCTCGCAGGTGCATATATTCACATCAAACCAGAGTTTTCATCGGTCGCCTACTCTTACCTTTTTAGCAATAAAGTAACGAGGTCTAATATTAACTGGAAGGGTAACTTTAGAAAGGGACTTTCTCTCTCTTTCTCCCATACAATAGAAACGTACCCTGAAAAGCAGTATGAAGATAACTCTTATTGGAAAATTGAATCAAGAGCTACTTGGTTCCCCTTCTATACAAAAAGTTTTAACCCCTCTTTTCAGTTTACAGGACTTTTTACAGATGCAGATCATGCAAAAAAGTTTGATTTTTATGAAAGTGCGGCAGATAACTTAAGAGGTATTTGGAGTAGAACAATAAAAAGTTTGGGATTAGATGGGAACCTCACTATGGCAACTATTTATAACCTTAACTTGTCGATGAATTTTATTGATTTTGGATTTGCTAAATCATACATTTCACCATTTTTCGACCTAGGAATTTTTAATGACCCTAATAATATAGGTGAAAAAATCGTTTTGACTACTCTAGGAGTTGAAGGATATGCTATCATAAATAAGTTTCCAAGCTATCCAATACGAGGTTCACTTGGATTTAACTTATCAGATATAAAGCGAGTCATGAATGATGAAATATCGATCACAGACATTGAGTTTGAACTCTCTATTGGAATGGGGTTATTCTTCTAAGTATAAACTATGTGTTATTCTTATTATCCTCTTAACAATCATTCCCTTTTCCCTTGGGGCATCCTCTTCACAGGATATAAAAATATACCCACTCTCTAGTGATCTGTATGAAGCAGTAAAATCTCTCTATATTATTCAAGGATACTCTCTCCCTTTCACTTCAGCTCCCTATAGCAATGATGAACTGAATATGATGCTTAATCAAATTGATAAAAATCAATTGCCATCAAGGGCACAATCTACCTATGACTATGTATACCGTGCACTACATAAAGAAGTTCCACCCTTCTCACTCCATGCAGATATTGCCTTAGAGACATATATTCACCCCAACACTACTCATTTTAATAAAAATGAAGACTGGAATTATAATTATGATAAAAGAGCACCATTTCTTTCTGTTCCAGTAGAGATTTCTTTACATAATTTCTTTTATGCTAGAATGGAAGTAATTCTAGCAAACACTAAATACTCCTTACCTGATCCTCCTGTTAACGCAACTTCCCCTTTATATGGAAAATATGCTTTTACCACAAACTTCTTTCACTTTTGGAGATCAGAAGAAATTGTTGTCGATGGGAATATGCCAAACATTGGCTTTGTTGCCTTAGGTGGAAAAGGATGGACATTTGAACTAGGAAAAGACAAAATTAGTTGGGGGCCTGGTACTACAGGAAACTTACTAGTATCAGATTATGTTCAATACCACACTATGGGTAGATTTACTTCTTATAATAAGAGATTTAAGTATACATTCCTCACATCTTTCTTCCCTCATCCCGATGAAGTCTATAATGCAAATCAAAATGAGTATATTGATACTGGCTCTGACAATGGTATAGACCCAGAACCAGACTATGGAACTAGCCGCAATATGGTTGGCTTAAAAATGTTCATGGCATACAGATTGGAAGGTAGGTTATTTAACGATAAAGTCGGAATTGCAGTTACTGAAGGGATTATGTACCAATCTAGTGATGGGACAGTTGATGTGAGAGCATTAAATCCTTTTACCATCTACCACAACTATTATATTGATACAATGGCTAATTCGATTATTTCTCTTGAAGTTAATTATAGCCCGATTAATTCACTAAATATCTACACACAAATTGCCTTAGATGATTATAACCTTCCAAAAGAAGGGCAATCACGCCCTAACGCCTTAGGGTATATGGTAGGAGCAACCTATGCTCGTCCTCTAAAAAACGGGATATTCACAACTAATGTTGAAGGAGTCTATACTAATCCATATCTATACCTACGAAGCATAGATGGAACTACTGCGAGTAATGGAATAGATTCCTTACAGTTTGTTGTTGCCCACAGGAGATGGTCTAATGCGAACCATTCAATATTTTATGACCACACATTTTTAGGCTACCCTCATGGCGGGGATGCTATTGTGGCAAACCTTTCATTGGGGTATAAAAGGTTTGGAAAGTGGTCAGTAAATGGTAATGCTTTTTATATGGTTCATGGTGAGAAAAATGAGCATAGCCCGTATGAAATTGACACCCAAGAGACAACTCCAACAGGAAAAGCTACTCACTATGTAGATATAGGAGTTAATGGCTCCTACTACCTCCTAGATGCCTTAGAAGTGTATGGGGGAGTGAACTACCTCGCACGTATTACTAAAACTTCAAGTTATCATGATGTTCAGCTTCATATGGGGATTAAATACTCTCTTTAGGCGAAGTAACATTAAAAAGGCTGCAGCAGATATTACTTTTGCTACAGCTCTTTTTTATGTATATTATTTTTCTTTAGAACATACTCTTCATCAAGTAAAAATGACTTTGTCTTGAAAAAGAACTTAAATTAATCTAGCTTTGTTGCCTCATTACTTCATAGAGCAAAATCCCAGTAGCTACAGAGACATTAAGTGAATCAATGTGTCCTTTTGTTGGTATTGAAACAATGTGGTCACAGCGCTTTGCTACAAGTTGTGATAATCCACTTCCTTCAGATCCCATCACGATAGCTGTACGATAAGGAAATTTAGTATGAGTTAATTTTTCTCCATTCATATCTGCACCATATACCCAAAAGCCATGTGACTGAAGGAGTTCAATCTCTCTTACAAGATTTGTTACAGTAGCGATAGATACGTAAGAAGCAGCTCCACTACTAATTCTTTCAACTGTTGCATTTGCTTGAGCACTTCTCCGAGTTGGTACTATGACTAAAGAAGTCGCAAATTGATCTGCACTTCTTAATATAGCCCCAAGGTTTTGAACATCAGTGATACCATCTAAAATAAGCACTGTTGCTGAGTCTTGAGGGTGAAGAGTTTGGAGAAATTCTTTTACAGTTGTCTCATTTTTCTTCGCAGCAGAAGATGATGTGGAGCTAGAGGTGACTTGTAACAAAGCCCCTCTATGATCTTCACCAGGAACCATCTTGTCCATTTCCGCTTTAGCTATCTTCTTTACAGTAACTTTAGGGTTGGTTCTACCTAGGGATTCAAGAATGGAATTTCTTTTTTCCATATTTCTACATATGTATAACACACTTCTATCTGTTGTATGTTTCAAGGTCTCTTCTATTGCATGAAACCCTAAGATATATTCACCCATTATGTATCCTTATTTAATCTCTATATGGAACAGGCTCAGGTTTTTCGTTCTCTCCGATTACTTCAGAAAGCTTAGCCATGAGTTTTTTAGCTTCTCTATTGAGTTTCTTTGGAGTTTCAACAACTAACTTTATATATTGATCACCCCGTTGATTGCTCGTAGAGCGTAGGTGAGGAACACCCTTACCCCGTAATCTCAAGATTTTGCCATTTTGTGTTCCAGATGGGATTGCAACTTTCACTCTTACATCATCAATAGTCATCACTTCAATAGTGGCACCTAAAGCTGCTTGAGTAAAAGATATTGGGATTTGGCAGTATAGGTCATTTCCTGAACGCTCAAAATATTTATGAGGTCGAACATTCACATACACATACAAATCTCCTGCAGGACCCCCATTAGAGCCAGCATCTCCCATTCCAGATAATGAGATTCTGTTTCCAGTATCAACACCAGGGGGGATGGTAACTTTAATTTTCTGTTGTTTACGTTTTAATCCTGTTCCATGACAATCATCACATGGGTTTTCTATAATTTGCCCTTCACCTTGACATGTTGGACAGGTAGAAGCTACTGAGAAAAATCCAGAGTTCCTTCTCACTTGTCCAGCTCCATTACAGGTTGGACACATTTTCTTTCCTGAACCACTTTTCACTCCACTACCTGAACAGGTTGAACAGTGAACATGGTGAGCAAATGAAATCTCTACTTTTGTCCCAAATACAGCATCTTTGAAATCAACTTCAATGTCATAACGCAGGGAAGAACCAACGGATGGACCTCGACGTCCTCCTCCAGGTCTCCCCCCTCCTCCGCCAAAGAAAGAGCCGAAGATGTCACCAAGGCCTCCCCCACCAAAGAGGTCACTAAAGTCTCTATAGACGTTTGAATAGTCTTGAGCACCACCAGCATCAACGCCCGCAAATCCATATTGGTCATATGCTTGTCGTTTTTGCTCATTGCTCAAAATCTCGTATGCTTCACTTGCTTCTTTAAATCGGCTCTCAGCAGCAGCATCACCCGGATTTTTATCCGGGTGATTGGCAACAGCCAATTTGCGATAGGCTTTTTTAATTTCGTCTGCAGAGGCCCCTTTTTGAACCCCCAACACTTCGTAATAGTCCCGTTTAGCCACGGTATAACACTTCCTTTTTCAATCAGTTTTTAATCTACAACTTCGTAGTCTGCATCTTCAACGTTATCGTCGTTATCAGATGTAGTACTTTGTGAATCAGTAGGTGCTTCTTCAGTAGCCCCTTCGCCTTGACTTGCAGTAGCTTTATACATCTCTTCTGCTAATTTGTAAGCAGCTTGCTGTAGAGCTTCAGTTTTTGCTTTAATGGTTTCAACATCATCAGATGCCATAGCACTCTTAAGTTCTTCTAAAGCTTGTTCTATGTTAGATTTTTCTTCTGCTGAGATTTTATCACCATATTCTTTTAATGATTTCTCAGTTGAGTAGAGAAGATTATCTGCTTCATTTCTTACTTCAATCTTTTCTCTCTCTTTTCTATCCTCTTCTGCATGCAACTCAGCATCTTTTACCATCTTTTCAATGTCTGCTTCAGATATTCCACTGGAAGATTCAATTCTAATCTTTTGTTCTTTCCCTGTCCCAAGGTCTTTTGCACTTACGTGAACAATACCGTTTGCATCAATATCAAAAGCTACTTCAATTTGAGGTACGCCTCGTGGTGCGGCTGGGATTCCAATAAGATCGAATTTACCAAGAGTTCTATTTTGGCTCGCCATTTCACGTTCCCCTTGAAGGACATGAATTGATACTGCTGTTTGGCTATCAGCTGCGGTTGAGAAGATTTGGCTCTTTCTTGTAGGAATAGTAGTGTTTCTTTCAATAAGTTTTGTTGAAATTCCACCAAGAGTTTCAATTCCAAGAGAGAGGGGAGTAACATCAAGAAGAAGAACATCTTTTACATCTCCGCCCAAAATACCACCTTGAATTGCAGCACCCATTGCTACTACTTCATCGGGGTTAACTCCACGGTGTGGCTCTTTTTGGAAGATCTCTTTTACAATATTTGCAACAGCTGGGATTCTTGTACTACCACCAACGAGAATAACTTCATCAATATCTTTTGGACTAAGTCCAGCATCTTTAAGGGCACTAAGACATGGTTTTCTACTTCTTTCTACAAGATCTGATACCATTTGTTCAAATTTAGCACGAGAGAGGTTCATTTGAAGGTGTTTTGGTCCCGATGCATCTGCTGTGATATAAGGGAGGTTAATTGAAGTATCTTTTGTGCTTGATAATTCAATTTTTGCTTTTTCAGCAGCTTCTCTCAATCTCTGTAATGCCATCTTATCTTTTGATAAATCTATTCCACTTTCGTTTTTAAAGCCTTCGACTAGCCAATCAATGATTTTTTGGTCAAAATCATCACCACCAAGTCGAGTATCTCCATTTGTAGATTTTACTTCAAATACACCATCTCCTAATTCAAGGATTGAGATATCAAAAGTTCCTCCACCAAGGTCATATACTGCGATCTTTTCCTCTTTAGTAGTATCTTTACCAAGTCCATAGGCAAGAGCTGCTGCAGTTGGCTCGTTTACAATTCTTTTTACATCAAGGCCTGCAATCTTACCAGCATCTTTTGTTGCTTGTCGCTGTGCATCATTAAAATATGCAGGTACGGTAACAACAGCTTCAACTACTGGTTCACCTAAATAATCTTCAGCGGTTTTTTTCATCTTCTGTAAGATGGCAGCTGATATTTCTTGAGGTGAATAATCTTTATCTCTGATAGCTACTCGTATTTCATCAGAAGGTCCTGCTTTTACTTTATAAGAAACTTTTGTTATTTCACCTGGTACTTCAGTAAAACGACGACCCATCATTCTTTTAATAGATGAGACAGTGTTTTCTGCGTTTGTTACAATCTGGTTTTTTGCTGGTTGTCCAACTAAACGTTCCCCTTTAGCAGTAAACCCAACAATAGAGGGGGTTGTTCTTTGTCCCTCAGCATTTTGGATTACAACAGCATCTCCGTTTTCCATTACGGAAACACAAGAGTTTGTTGTTCCTAAGTCAATTCCAATTATTCTACCCATATTGGTTCTCCTATTTTATTCAAATTTAATGTTAGCAATCCAACAATTTTTATTTTTGTTGATTATGAAGGCTTACCCACTTTTACTTTAGCATGGCGTAACACCTTAGTATGAAGATAATAACCCTTTTGCAATTCGGCAAGGACTGTTTCAGTTTCCCACTCATCACCTGTTTCCATCATGAGTGCTTCATGGTCATGTGGATCAAATTCTTTACCAATAATATCATTCATTGGTTTCAATCCCCAGTTTCTATCTAAGAGATCGAGGAGTTGATCTCGAATCATCTTCACACCTTCCATATGCCCTTCTACATCTTTTGTGCTGGATGCTTCTATCGCCCTTTCAAAATCATCAAGAATAGGCAGGAGGTCGTTTATGAGGCGCTCATTCGCATATTGAACAGCACTCTCTTTTTCACGGATTAATCTCTTTCGATAGTTATCCATGTCTGCATTTTTTCGCATGAAATTCATCTTCTCTTCATCTGCCTCTTTCTTCACTCTCTCAAGCTCTTCTTCGAGCTCAATAATTCGTGTGAGTTCGGGGGAAAGGTCTTGTTCTTCTTTCTCATTCGTCACGATGTTTTCTTTTACTTCTGGAAGAATCTCTTCAACAGTTTTCTCTTCTTTCTTTTCTTTCTTGCTCATGAAATACCTGTAATCTCATTAGTATTGTCGACGCATACCTTTTTCTTCACATATATTGAAGGTGAGATTAGGTCGACTAGCACAAACATACTCATTGATAAAACCACTCGTCAAGTGTTTTTAAAAACTCATCCCTTTTTATTGCTAAATTGTGTTGCTCCATCGATAAATCCTAGAAAAAGAGGATGTGGCGCCTTTGGTCTACTTGAAAACTCTGGATGGAATTGCACAGCAACGAAGAAAGGGTGATGAGGTAATTCTATTGCTTCAACGAGAAGCTCTTTTTCATAGATTCCAGAAAATAGAAGTCCATGCTTTTCTAACATTTCTTTATAGGCATTATTAAATTCATATCTGTGCCTGTGTCGCTCAACGATGATGACCTTGTTGTAGAGTTTGTAGAGGAGGGAATCTCTTTCCACTATGGTACATTCATATCCGCCAAGTCGCATCGAGCCCCCTTTATCTACCCCTTTTTGATTTTCCATTAAATCAAATATAAGATGTTGAGCATGAGAAGCAAATTCAGAGCTATGAGCATCTTCAAGATGGGCTACATTTCGAGCAAATTCTATAACAGCGCATTGCATTCCTAAACATAATCCTAAAAATGGAACGTTATGTATCCTTGCATACTCTATAATCCTCATTTTTCCGCTAATTCCACGAGGCCCAAATCCTCCTGGTATAATAATCCCATCTGCTTCAATAAATAACTTTTTAAAGGATTCATCATCAATCTCTTCTACCTTTTCAGTATCAATTTTTTTAATAGTAACTTTTACTCGCTTTGAAGTGGCAGCGTGGACAATTGCCTCAGTTACACTTATGTAAGCATCAGCGAGGTCTACATACTTGCCCCCTAGTACTATTGTAATTTCTTTCGTTGGATTGTGCAAATTTTCAACCATCTCATTCCACCCACTCATCTCGATAGGAGAAGGTTTTATATTGAGCTTTTCTAACACAAGGAGGTCTACTTTCTGTTGCTGAAACAGGAGGGGAACTTCATAGATACTCGATAAATCTGGGTTACTAACTACATCTTTTTTATTTACATCACAAAAGAGGGCAATTTTTTCCTTCATTGATTCTGGTACTTCTCTATCACTACGACACACGATTATGTCTGGATGAATTCCTATTGATCTTAGTTCTTTGACACTGTGCTGAGTTGGCTTACTTTTTAACTCTTTTGCTGCTGCAATAAATGGGACAAGGGTGACATGCATGTAGAGTGTTGAGTGGGGAGGCATTTCGTGTCTCATTTGGCGTATTGCTTCTAAAAAAGGGAGTGACTCAATATCTCCAACAGTTCCTCCAACTTCAACAAATACAACATCTGCTTGTGTGTGGCGTGCAACTGTATAGAGGTGTTCTTTTATTTCACTAGTGATGTGGGGAATAACTTGGACGGTATTGCCTAAATACTCCCCTCTCCTCTCTTTTTGTATCACATTATGGTAAATTCTTCCTGCTGTAATATTATTCTCATCAGTAAGGGATGTATGTAAAAATCTTTCATAGTGTCCTAAATCTAAATCGGCCTCTGCACCATCTTCAGTGACAAAAACCTCCCCGTGTTGATACGGGCTCATCGTTCCAGGGTCTACATTAATATAGGGGTCAAGTTTTACCACATTTACAGACAATCCTCGGCTTTTTAAGAGTACCCCTAAAGAAGCTGCTGTTATCCCTTTTCCTAGTGAAGAAACAACACCACCTGTAACAAAAATGAATTTAGACATCAATATCCTCCTGCAAATTAAGTGTGTAGCATTCATATGAGGGCTCTAATATGTGATATTATTGCTTATAGAAGCCTTCATTCGTGCATACATGCACCGCATGTAATCGGCTGTGATGCTCTTAGGATGAGTGATTTTTTTCCGGTAATGTCGGTACCTGTGGACAATATCATAAGGAGAAGTTTTATTGCAAGGGCTTAATTATCCTCATCCTCATCATCAATAATAATCTCGATCTCATCCTCTTCATCCTCTTGTATATAATTGGGTTCAACATATTTTTTCTTTTTATCTTTTTCTTCTCTCTCATCTATTTCAAGAATAGGATCTGTAGCTTTTTCTTCATCAGTAGGCTGGGTCTGCTTAGTTTCATCATAAAGAGAGACTTCCTTTTCATCGTATGGATCAATTGTGTCAAATAGCTCTTCTTGTAGTTCATCATCAAAACTCTGCTGATCTGTTAAAGGCTCTAGGTTTTCTTCCTCTTCATCATCAAAGGTGGGGTAATCAACCTCTTCTCTTTGTAATAGATAAGCTATCTCTTCCTCTTTTTTCTGTTGTTCTTTTAACCTAAGGGCTAGTGCTATTTCATCTTCTAATGATAAAAGTTCATCTTTAGAGAGTTCAATGTCATCGTTAATTGCTACGAGCTCCTCTTTTGATGTACGTACTCTATTATTAAGATTATCCAATTCTTCTATTGAGGTACTTTTTTTATCAACAAGTTCATGTAATTCTGTTTGAACATTGTTTTTGTTTTCTTGTAATGCCCGTATCTCATCTTTTATAGCTTCTCTTTCCCCTTTTAATGTGATGAGGGCTGCGTGCTCGGCTTCTAGTTCTTTTTCTTTCTCTCCAACGTGTTGTTTTAGTTCAGAAAGAGATATACTTGTAGCTTTTTGAAGATACTCTATCTCTTGTTCAACTTTTTCAACATGGGACTGGGCTTCTCTAAAGAGTGATGATGCTATTGAATTCATCTTCGTAAGGAGTGGATTTACAGAGTGGGTAAACTCATCCTTTTTTTGAGAAAAACTCACTACTAGTTGTTCATGAGAAGATTCTATAAGAGTTTCAATCTTTTGTTGGTATATCCCAAAAGATTGATGAAGGGCTTGATGATGGTGGTCCATCGCCTCTTTAGACTCTTCTATTAAGATAGAAAAATCTGCTATGAGGTGCTCTACTTGTTTAATTTCATCTATATCTTCTTTGACTGCTACCAATCGATTTTCAACATCCTCTGTCATGCTAGAGAGGGATGTGAGAACTTCATGATATTCCAATACTGTTGATTGTAGCTCTTCAAGGTCTTTTACATGGGAAAATAGTTCTTCTTTTTCTTTCTGAATTGTTGCTACAGCTCTCGAAGTTTCCATCACTACTTGATGGAGCTTTGATTCAACCTCTACTACCTTTGTTTCAATCTCTTGGCCAGATTGTTTCATGTTTTCACTAAAGTTGTTCACATATTTCTTTATATAATCAACTTTTCTATTTCTCTCGTCAGCTTTTCGCAGTGTAGCAATAACTACCATTGTAATAAGAAATAGAATTATTGAGAGTACCATTGGAAGCAATTCTCTCATGAAACCCTCCTACATGAAATATTCTTGAAGCTGCTGTTTCATATCTACATAATTTGAACAAATGATGTGGGCAAGTGGATATGTTTCTTTATGTTTCTCTCTCTTACTTTTACCATGAGAGTGGGGTAAGAGCAAGCATGTGTGCATTCCTACTTTATGGGCACCTATAATATCTTTAGAATAACTATCTCCTACATAAAGGATATTTTCTAAAGGGACACCCAGTGCTCTACTTACATACTGAAATGGTGCTTTATGAGGTTTTAGATAGCCCGACTCTTCTGTACATGCTGAAAAATCGATGAGATCATCAACTTGTAGGGTACTAAGTTTATTATCTATTGGAAAATCTGATAATGCTCCGAGAACAATATGTTTCTCTTTGAGGTATATAAGAGTCTCTCTTAGATGGGCAAAGGGGCGAATATACGAGAAGCTTGATTTCATCCTTTCATAGAATTGAGTAGTAATTTTTTGGTCAATTTCTTCTATAGTGAGGGGACTCTTTAGCCCATTTTTTACAAATAGGGCTTGTCTTTTTCTATATCCTTCTTGATTTTCAGGTACCGTTTTTACTCCATCTTCTACTCGTATTGCTGCTCGAAATTGTTGAGTTTTAAGCATAAGAGGGATAGATGGAAATATAGTTGGAACTAACGAAAGACGAGTCATCCAGATAGGGTACATAGTTCCATCTATGTCAAAACAGATTGCTTTAATATCCATTATAGCCGGGTTTGTGGCGTATTACGCCTTCTCTCTTTGATATCGAGTGTGAGGGGGATTTGGGTAAAGCCAAGGTCACGCCGTATACAGTTTTGTAAATAACGGAGGTATCCTTCTGGAAAGTCTTTTCGTCTATTTACAAAAAACAAGAACCTTACAGGATGAGCACTTACTTGAGTACCATAATATATCTTGTAATGCCTATGGGAGACTCGAGGTGGTTCGTATGCGTCAGTCCAATCTCTTAAGAAGTTATTGAGCTGAGCTGTTTCAACTCGCTTATTAAGTTGTCTCCACACAGACCACACCGATTCAAGCATTTTATCGATATCTATCCCTTTTTCTGCACTGATAGGGACAATTGGGGCAAAGGAGAGGATGGGGAAGAGAAATCTTGCTCGATCCTTTATCGCTTCAATCTCGTTTTCAACTCCTTGAAGGGTATCTACTTTATTAAAGACAAGGACAACACCCTTCCCTTTTCGTACAATGAGTTGAGCTATTTTTTTATCTTGATCAACAAGGCCAGTATTTACATCAATCATTAACAAAACAACATCTGCTTCATCAATAGTTTTGATTGCCCTATTTACCGAGTAGTATTCTACATCTTCTTCAACTTTACTTTTTCGTCTAATTCCAGCTGTATCAAGGATTGTAAAGTCAGTTCCCCTGTAAGAGAATTCACCCATGATTACATCACGTGTTGTTCCTGGAATCTCACTTACAATAGAGGTATCTTTTCCTGTGAGGGCATTTGTGAGTGTCGATTTTCCAGTATTAGGTTTTCCTAATACTGCTATGTGTATTCGCTCTTTTACTTCGCTAGCCTCTTCAAGTTCCTCAAGCTCCAACATACTCATGAGTTCTTCTTCTAATGTGTCGATACCAAGGCCATGAGCTGATGAAAGAGAGACTAAGCGAGGATAGCCAAAGCGGTGAAAGTCATATACAAGAACATCCCTAACAGGGTCATCAACTTTATTTACAGCGAGTATGACTTTATCACTGTGGCGACGAAGAAGTTGCAGTAGCATCTCATCTTCTGCTGTTACTTCAGTACAATCCATTAAAAAGATAATAGCATCTGCAATTTCTAAGAGGGAGAGAGATTTGTCTGTGACAATAAAATCTAACCCCTCTTTATCTATCTTTACACCACCGCTATCTACAAGGAGGACTGGATGATTCCCTAACAACCATCTTTCAGGGATAAGATCCCGTGTCACGCCAGGCATTGCATCTGTGATTGCCCTTCTTTTTTTTATTAACCGATTAAATAATGTTGACTTACCCACATTGGGTCGTCCAATTATTGCTACTATAGGCATTTTCTGCTTACGCAGTGATAATACTTCCGAATCTATCATTCATCCATTCCCTTATATAGGTGTTTATGTTTATGTGAGACTTCATCTCCATAACAGTTTCCACCAAATCCTTCGCTTCTTGTACTGTGATTGATCTAATAATGTTCTTGATTTCCAATATACTTATGGGGCTCATTGAAAACTCATCAAGTCCTAGACCAACTAATAACACTGTTGATAAAGGATCCCCTGCCATTTCACCACACATTGCTACCGGAATATTATGCTCATGACCTTTTTCTATGATCATTTTGATGAGTCTTAATACTCCAGGATGAAATGGTTGATAAAGATAAGCTATCTTATCGTTTCCCCGATCTACTGCAATAGTATACTGAATTAAATCATTTGTTCCAATCGAAAAGAAGTCTGTTTTTGGTGCTAAAAGATCTGCAACTAAAGCAGCAGATGGAACTTCAATCATAATTCCTACTTCTATATCCTCATCAAATTCAATCCCAGTTCTCCTGCACTCATCTTTTACCTGTTCTAAGACAATAATGACGTTATCGAGCTCTTCGGGGCCACTAATCATAGGAAACATTATTCTTGTTTTACCAAATGCACTTGCCCGTAATATTGCACGTAACTGAATTCTAAATATATCTTTTCGTGATAAACAAAATCTTACAGCTCTCCAACCAAGGATGGGGTTCTCTTCACCCAACCCTTCCATTCCAGGAATGACTTTATCTCCACCAACATCAATAGTCCTAATTGTCACAGGTCCTATATCTTTCATCTTTTCTATCACAGATTTATAGGCAACAAATTGTTCTTCTTCTGTTGCACCACCTGGTTTCATAAAGAGAAATTCAGAACGAAACAATCCTATCCCATCTGCCCCATGGGCAACAACTGCATCAAGTTCTTCAACTGTTTCAATATTAGCTTTGAGTGTAATAAGATGTTTATCTTTCGTAATAGCAGGTAAATCTGCTAGTTGCTCAAGTTCTTTTTCGTGTGCAATCCAGGTGAGGTATCTTTCTTGCATTTTTTTTGCTGAGGCTGCATTGGGGCGAACAGAGACTTCTCCACCGTTACCATCAACAATTATCTCATCCCCATTGTTTACCTTTTGGGTAATTCTTCCAAGTCCTAGAACTGTTGGAATTTGTAAAGCTCGTGCTAATATAGCAACGTGGGAAGTTCTCCCCCCCCTGTCCAGTGCAATTGCTTTAATGTGTTTGTTATCGAGAGAGAGGGCCTCAGAGGGTAAAAGAGTATCTGCAACAAGGACAACTTCTTCATTAATTGCTGATAAAGAGGGGCGAGTTTTGCCCATCATTACCCAAATGATTCTCCACCCTATATCATAAAAATCTGCTTTCCTCTCCCTGAGGAGGGGGTCATCTGAAGTTTCAAGCATTTCAATGAGGCCCATAATAATTCTCTCTACAGCCCATTCGCTACAAATTGCCTCTTCAATAATTAACGATTCAACAGAATTAATAAAATCTGGGTCTTGAAGCATGAGAAGGAGGGTCTCTAAAATCTTTTTATGATCCTCTCCACTCGCATTTTTTAATAGTGTATTAAGTTGTTTATCAACTTTTTTTCTCGCAAGATGAAAACGTCTTTTCTCAATAGAGAGAGACTCCTTCTCTACATGGTTATGGGGAACTACAATTTTTTCATGAACATAAAGAAATGCCTTTCCTATGCCAATGCCTGCCGAAGCAGCAATACCTTTTAGAATTCTCATAGATGAAAATATCATACGAGGTTTTTCATCTGATGTAAAGATGAGCTTATCATTACCCCATCTTTCGGTGTATGCTATCTATCTATGGATAGAAGGCTATTTTTCCAATCAAAACTCATTAAAGTTTTGCTCATTATACTTATTTTTATCATCTCCCTTACAGTGACAACTATCATCTTCTACAATAAAATAGCCTCTTCTATAGAGAAATCACAGGTTATCCCCCTTATAAAGAGGCATAGAAATGAGAATACGGTAGTGCAAAAAGAGGTCCTCCTTTCTCTCTATTTTCCTATTATTTCCCCTAGAGACTCATCATATCGCTATACTAAAACTTCTGTGATGATAAAAAATGATACATATATTGCTCACTCTTTTTTAGAGCATCTCTTAAAAGGGGTTCCCCAAGGGGCATTAATTGAAGGCGCCCTCTCATTTATTCCACAAAACACTTCTTTAATTGGATACACTGTTTCAAAAAATATTGGCTATATTCACCTGAGTGAGGAGTTTTTACACGAGTCTGTATTTGAAGAGGGAAATGCATTCAAAATAGATCAGATAAAGAAAAATATGAAAGAAAATTTCTCTCTTATAGATATTGTTATTATAGTACATGATGAAATTGTTAATGAATAGTAGCTTTTTACTCCCATAATGTTTTAACATTTCTCATCTTTGTGCTATTATTGTTAATATATACATATAGTTATTTATCTTAAAGTTAATTTTTTACACATAGACTCTTTAAGATTGCGCCATATATTGTATATCGCTATATTTTTAAAAGGATCTGTTTTCTTTATGAATAGGAATTTGAGCATAATGAATTATCACATGATATCTATAAGGAAAAGAATCTTACTACTCACTATTAGTATAGTTCTATACACTGCAAGTATAGTAAGTGCACCCCTTCCTGTTATACGAATTTCAGTTGAAAATACTAAAGACCATGTTCAAACTAAATCAGTGGAAAGATTTGCCAATATAATTTCAAAAAAGTTAGAAGGTCTGTATGATGTTACATTTTACTCTTCTGCTGCTTTGTATAAAGATGCAGATATCTTTCGAGCCTTAGCACAGGGTAAAGTTGAAATTGCTGTTCCTGGAACATGGCATTTTGATAAAGCAGTTCCAGAAGTAGGGATATTTCTCCTTCCCCGTTTTTATGGCAGGCCAGCCACTTTTTCCTATATGCTTATGGTTAGTGATGTTGGTACACACATCATTGATTCGATTGAAAGTAAGCTCAGTGTTAAAGTGTTAGGTTCCTTTATTGATCTAGGTTCTACTCAGATATTCTTAACTGATTCACCTATCTATAAAGGAGATGATTTTAAAGATAAAAC
>CAYVRR010000034.1:0-21891 GCA_964453215.1 uncultured Spirochaetaceae bacterium
ATCAGTTGAGTTCAATGGATTCCCCCCTCTGGTAACCTTCGTCATATAGGCAGTGCTCCAGGTCTTTCCCGCTGCTACGGGCAAGTCAAAGATAGTTGAGGAGGATCTCCTCTCCTATCTCACTGAATATCCTTCATCTCGAGTCCTGATAGTAGGGCCTACTGTGCGTATAGTGCAGGGTTATGCCTATTATTAAATGCTAACTCGGTAAGAAGACTTGTTTATCACTGATGTTTTAGGTAATTATTGCTAGTATGTGCTACTATATGATTAAAACGGATATTTTAGGAAAGTATGTGGTGTTTTGAATGTGAGAAAGAAACAAATGATTTAATTTGTAGCACTTGTGGGAATCTTACTAATAATGATATTCCTCACTTAGTATATTGGTGTGGACAATGTAATATTCCTTTTGTTGGTATAGGTTCTAAAAAAAGTGAACTTAAGCTATGCCCTGAGTGTAACATACAAGCAAAGCGAACGTTTGAAGATATACGACCTGTGTTTCCAGAAGAACGGCTATTATTAGAATTACTTTTAAAAAAACCTCCTTTTTTTTATATCCATGCTTCTGTTTGGATGACAGGAACTAGATATATTGTTAATGGAAATACTATTCGTTTACCTGCAGGCTGTTTTGAACAGTTAAATGTTGATTCATATAGAGAATCTCTTTCCCTGCTGCAAGATGAAAACAGGGCTCTATCCTACCCTGTTTTTGATTCTTATATTACTAGGTTTATTAAAAATAGCAAAAGTTGGTTGGATTCATTTACTGAAGAAGCGTGTTCCTGGGTTTGTAAATGCGTAGAGGATCCTAAGTATAAAGATATTAATCTCATGGTATCATTTTCAGGTGGAAAAGATTCTACAGCTGTTTCTGATCTTGTAATTCGAGCACTAGCTAATCCTAAAATTATGCACATTTTTGGTGATACTACATTAGAATTTCCTCTAACATATGACTATATAGAGAGATTTAAAAAAGAACATCCATTAACTCCAATGAGAGTCGCACGGAACAAAGATCAAAACTTCATGGACGTCTGTGAAGATATTGGACCGCCGGCGAGAATGATGAGATGGTGTTGTTCCATGTTTAAGACTGGTCCTATAACTAGGAAATTGAATCAAATGTTTAAAGCTAGAGAAGGCGAATCCCAGAATAAAGATAAAGTTTTGACTTTCTATGGTATAAGGAAAAATGAATCCTCTGCCAGAAGTAAGTATGAACGTATTGATGGATCGAGCGAATCAAAAAAAATACAAAAGCAAATAGTAGGATCACCAATCTTTTTCTGGAAAGATGTTGATATTTGGCTTTATTTGCTTGGTAATACGATTGTTTTTAATGATGCATACCGCCTAGGGTATGATAGAGTGGGATGTTGGTGTTGCCCTAATAATAGTGGAAGAGCTCAGTTTCTCTCTCGGATATATATGCCAGACCAATCAATGCAGTGGAGAGATTATTTGATTGAATTTGCTAAAAAAATAGGAAAGCCAGATCCAGAGGTTTATGTAGATGGAGGCTGGTGGAAAGCTAGACAAGGGGGAGAAGGATTAGAAGTCTCCTCAGATATTAAAATTAAATATAGTAATTGTACGACTGAAAACAATGCAAGAGTCTTTCAACTAAACAAACCGGTATCAGAAGATTTCATTAACCTATTTATTCCTTTTGGAATTATAAAGGAAGGAAGAAAAATACTAAATGAAAAAATTGTCTTAGATATTAATACATCTATGCAAATCCTTTCTATAGTTTCATTTTCGCAAAATGAATGTTTGTATTCTGTTAAAATTAGTGTAAATAATGTGCAAGATGTTGAAGGCTTACTGCGTCAAGTTGCATATCAGGTGAGAAAATATAATGCTTGCAGACAATGTTTAAAATGTGAATCAATTTGTAAGTATGGTGCAATCTCCATTTCTAAAGCTTATGGATATCGTATTGATCCGCTTAAATGTAGACATTGTCTAAAGTGTGTTAACCAAAAATTCTTGACGGATGGATGCTTGATGGGTAAATATCTTCGAGTTAGGGGTGGGAGTAATGGCGAAATATAAATTTAAAGGGCATCAGTCCTTTTCAATTAGAAGTGGATGGTTATATAAAGGTCTAAAAGGTGTTACAGAAGATTCTGAACTTTTTCTTGATATAATTAAGGCTATGGATAATATCGGACTTGGATCTAACATGGTTAAATCTTTACGATATTGGATGCAAGCTGTTGGATTGACTGAAGAAAAAACTTCAGGCAAAGGAAGAGGTCAAACACTAACGACTTTTGGTAATTTAGTTTTTAATGAAGATTTGCACTTTCAAAGAATGGGGACTTTGTTATTGTGTCATTATTATCTAGCTTGCAATACAAAAAAAGCAACTTCTTGGTATTACTTTTTCAATGAATACAAACAGAAGGAATTTATCAAAGAAGATTTAGTATTATCATTACAATCATGGATTAATGAAAAAGCTAAAATTGCTGAGAGTTCAATAATTAGTGATATTGATTGTCTAATAAAAACTTATATTGAAGATCTAAATACTATAGATTTTGAAGATCTTAAAGGTAGTCCTTTTAGTCAGCTAGGATTGATAAAACATAGTCGTAATCAGACTTCAGTATACAAGAAACATCCAATGGCTCCTGAATCAATACCTTCTGAAATTGCTTTATTCATGATACTTGCACAGATAGAGAAAAAAGGGCGTATTATAAAAGAGTTAAGCATAGCAGAACTGCTTGAGGAAAAGGAAAGTATTGGCTTGATCCTTAATTTACGTATTGAACATTTATCCCTTCTTATTGAACGTTTAAATAGGGAGGGGGCTGTCCGTTTTATACATACAGCAGGTCTTGAAATGGTAAAAATCATTGATGAAACCCTTACATCCCAACAGGCTATTTTTAAGTATTATGAAGGATTGAATAAATGATGAAGAATCATATTGTGATAAAATCTGAATATCGGGCTTCTACAAATTTAATATTTGATACTGAGACTCTCTCCTTAATAGATGGTTTTATTCCAACCAATCCTTCTCTTGATATTATTGAATGGCTTTTTCACCCTTCAATATATTCAAATTCAAGTGTAAAAAGAGCTCATTTACTTACAGGAGCATATGGAAAAGGGAAATCATATTCTGTATTAGTTACTCTAAATATTTTACGTTCGATTTTATCTGAAAAAGATCATGGTAATCTTATTAAAAAAATTTCAACCCGAAGGAAATATCTTTCTGAATGGATTGCCGATTATAAAACACAAAGACGTAGATTATTGCCAGTTGTTGTTAATGGTGGATTTTCATCCTTAGCTATTTCTTTATCTTCAGCTCTGTCTGAGTCACTGGAGAAGCATGGTTTAAAAGATATACTCCCTGAGAGCAGTTTTAGTAAAGCATTGTATTATTTAAAAACATGGAAAGAAAGTTATCCTGAGGCATACATTAAATTTTTTTCATTGATTAAAGATGAAGAATCAATATTTCTTCGAAAAATGCAAGCTCATAATGAACAGTCTTTGAATGAATTTATTTTTCATTATCCCGTAATTTCTAATGGAAGTGAATTCTCAATAGTCTCAGATATGCAAGTTGCAAAGGACTATCAGAATGTTGCCCTAAAACTGACCCAAAAGGGTTATGATGGTATTTTTGTTATATATGATGAATTTTCTAAGTTCCTTGAAAGCAAAAAAGGTATCATGACAGAAGCTGATATCCGTATTATTCAGGATCTTGCTGAAGTGGCAAATTCGAGTGGGGACTTAGGGCAGTTACATCTATTATTAATTTCTCACAAAAATCCAACTAACTATTTTACAGATGAAACTACTGTTCATGAGTGGGATGCTATTTCTGGAAGATTTGATTCAAAAGAACTTTTTGGTGATGACGAACAAGAATATGAAATTATTCAAAGTATTTTAGAGGTAGATGTTAATTATGCCAGTGCTTGGCAACGAGAGAACGCTAAGGGGCTTAATGCATTAAAAACTCAATGCATAGCAAAAGGATTATTCTCAGAGGCCTCATTTAATTATTTATCTCATGCTTGTTATCCGTTGCACCCACTTGTTACCTATGCATTACCCCGGCTATCTGAAAGAATTGCTCAAAATGAAAGATCACTATTCAGTTTTCTTCTTGCAAAAGAAAAAGGGGCTTTATGTGATTATTTGGAGCATACAAATCATAACTATCCGTTACAACTACATTATCTATTTGAATATTTTCAACCATTGTTTCGAAACGCTCCTCAATCCAGTATTTTGTTTCAGTTAGATGTGATGGTAAGAAATATCCAACAAAGACTTCATGGTAAAAATGAATTAACAGTGGATGTCGCAAAAACTATTGCCTTATTAGTAGCACTCAATGATATAGAGCACTTTCCTCCTTCGATAGAATCTGTACAAATGTGCTTTAGTCTTGGATCCGAAAATGAAAGTATAACTCAAGTCAATGAAGCCATTAGACTGCTTGAAGCATATGGAGTATTAAAAATCTCTGGCATTGATGGCAACTTTCTTCCTATTGCCATTGACCCTAAATTGTTCAATGAAGTCCGTATTCGCAAGGAACGAGCTAAAAACAGGTTTTCTTTAGGCATTGCATTAGGAAAATTAGGATATAGAAAAGCTTTTTATCCTGTTTTATACAATGATACGCACTGTATCACCCGTTATTATAAATTGGTCTTTATTGATGGAAAGGATTACTTATATAACCATAGACTTTCTAGTAGCTCTTTTAAAGAAGGTAATGGGACCGTATTTGTAATATTGACAGATGACAATCAATATGAGCAAGTTTCTTTAAATATTAGCAGTACAAACCTGAACCCTTTGACCTGTGTATTAGTCCCACACAAAAAGTTTCAATATGCAAAAGTAATTGATAGTGCTATTGAATTACAAATAGTAGTAGAAATGTTATCACTAAAAAATCTAAAGCCTGAAGATGAGCAAGTTCTCAAGACTTTAGAGCAAGATTCGCGGTATTCACTTGATATATTGCTTTCTCCGTTTTTTGAACCATCAGGAAAAAATATAGATATATATGGCCCTGAAGGGAAAAAATGTATTCAAAGTGGAGAAGATTTTACCTTATTGCTTTCAAATCAGATGAAATCAATTTTTAAAAATACACCTATTATCAATAGGGATGACTTAAATGTTGATGACCTATCTGCACCAGCTCGTAAAAGTCGGGATGAACTGATCAGGTATATCCTTGAAAAAAATCTTGATGGTATTTCTAGACTGTCTAAGACCGGTCAAACTCATAGCTTTTATCGAGTTTCGTGCCTAAATAATGGTATTATATTTGAAGATAAAAATTTAAATAAATTAGTAATTACAATTGACCAGGCAATAAATAATTGCAAATATCCACTTGAACAGATAAATAAGTATTTCATTGCTGCAGCTAAAGAAGAAAAAAGCCTTTCCCCTCTAATTTCTCTCTTGAGAGAACAAGCAGGACAAATTGGAATGAAAAAAGGCCCTTTAGCAATTTTTCTGGCTTGTGTGTGTGCTATGTATCCTCAAAATCTAGTTTTTAAAAGAAAAAGAAAGGAGTCGGCTATTATTCCTCAACTTTTTGACGCTATTATAGAATCTCCAGATGATTATTCTGTTTGCATGAAGGATTGGTCTAGCAGTCAACAAGATTACATTGATGAACTCTGCAGATATTTTTCAATTGATTCAAAAAGTTCTCAGACAATTGAGAATTTAGCATTAGCACTCCAAGCTTGGTGGAATAGTGTTCCCTTGCAGGTGAAGAATCTGTCGGGTTATATTAATTCATTAGGCGCACTTGAAACGTACCCAAGTATATTTTTTAAGTTTGGAAAAGTTATTGACTCTTTTGATGGTAATTCTTTTGATTTTATCATGATGAAGATTCCTTCATCAGTAGGAATTAAGGGTGTAGTTGATAAGAAATCTGCCAAAATATTACTAACACTAATATCTAACTTGTCTTCAGTATATCACAAAAACTATATAGCAATTAAAGATTATATTCTTACAATATTCGAAGCATCAACAGAAACATTAGATTTTGTTACTTCACTACATGCTTGGATTGATAAAATCCCTTCTGGTGTTGAATTACACTGTTCCCACACCACAAGGTATATAATGGAAAACTTAAGGCAAAGAATATCTGATGAAGATACTATTTTTCGAATGATTTGCATGGCAAATGCTGGAGTAAGATTTTCTGATTGGAATGAATACTCTCTAAATATGTTCATTAATTCATTACAAAAAGTTAATGAGGAAGTAATAAATAAATCCTTACAAAATAATTTAACTAATAATAAGAATTTAGTCCGTCTTGAAATCTACGATGAAAATGAAGAAAAATTCGAATTAAATTTTAAAATCGCTAAAAGTATAGAATTGTATGATATGATATATAATGAATTAGAAGAAATTATTCAAGAATATGGAAGTTCATTAGAGCAACCAGAAAAAAATAAAATCCTTCTTGATCTAATTCTTAATTTATAGGAGTGGGTGTTGGTATATTTAGATAATGCTGCTACTACATTCTCAAAGCCTGAAACAGTTTATCTTGCAATGGATAAATGTGCTCGGGAACTCGGTGTTAATGTTGGAAGGGGGCAATACCCTTTAGCTGAAAAAGCAAATGATTTAGTTGAAAAAACTCGAATACAAGTGTCAGAACTTTTCCAGGCACCTGCAATGAAAGTTGTATTTACACCTTCAGCTACAATATCTTTAAATATAGTGCTGCAGGGATTAGATTGGTCAACTATACAGAATGTGTATATCTCTCCTTTTGAACATAATGGAGTAAAGCGTATAATAAATTATTTACAGACATTATATAAGTTTACTATTAATATACTTGATGTTAATCAAATTCCTTTTTGTTACAATCTAGAGCAGCAATCAATTTCATTTTCCGAAGTTTCTCCTGATCTTGTCATTCTTAATCATGCAAGTAATGTGTGTGGGGCAGTTGCACCAGCAGCACTAATTTTCGCTTTAGCTAAAGCTTATGGTGCTATTACAGTTTTAGATGTAGCTCAAAGTGCAGGACTAATTGAGATTAGCATGGTTGAGTTTAATGTTGATTTTCTAGTATTTGCTGGTCATAAAGCTTTGCTAGGTCCCATAGGGATTGGTGGAATTATTATGCATGAAAACAACAATATTAGGCCAATATTATTTGGAGGTACTGGATTTGATTCTAAAAATCCACTAATGCCCAATTCTTTGCCTTTCAGATTAGAAGCTGGAAGTCCCAATATTGTTGCCATTGCTGGCTTATCCGCTTCATTAGAATGGATTAAAGAAAAAAGTATAGTAGCATTGCATGCAGCAGAGCAAGAAATGTACTATAAATTAAAACTATTGCTTTGTGAAAGAGAAAACATTCAATTATTTGGCGCTGATTACCAAGGCTCACAAGTTGGTGTGCTTTCTTGTCTGATAGATGGCTATTCAGCAGATGAGGTTGGGTTGCTTCTTGGGAAAAATGATATTGCTGTTCGTTCTGGTTTACATTGTGCGCCTGGTGCACATGAATTTTTCGGTACCTATCCTGGTGGAACAGTAAGAATGAGTGTTGGGGGTTCAACCTCTCCTGATGATATTGAGGTGCTAGCAGAAGTTTTATCACAGTTTTAAAAAGGTAGGATTAACAATGTATGAATTTGTCAGTTATTTGAACACTCTTCATAGGTGCAATGGAAATAATGAAAATGCCACAGCAGAAGCTAATATTAAAACTGAGTTTGCTAATGATATCATTGTTGAAGATGAAAAATTAATTGCTCTCATACTTAAAAAACTATCTGTAAATAATGGAAAAGTATTATTGACAGGGTTTGCTGGAGATGGAAAAACTACTTTAGCACAAATTGTAGTGAGTAAATTAGTACCTGAAGGAAATATTAGCGAGCCCATAATGCGGTATGAAAGTACTACTTTTGGCCGATCTCTAGTCGTTATCAAAGATCTAAGTGAAACTGCTATAGACGAAAGTAGAGATTTAATATCTACATATTTGCTTGATCCTAATTGTTCTCTCTTGCTTGTTTCTAATACTGGAACTGTTTTAGATCGGCTTAAAGAGAACTCTTCTATATTTTCCATGAATTCACATGATGTTGAGTCAGAAGTTTTGCAAGGTATAAGCGGCAACATGCAAACTGGCATTGGCGAAATATGCTTGGGTTCAACTAAGATCGGGGTTATTAACTTAGTTCGGCATGATAACCTAAAAACAGCCAGAAAAGTACTCGATAAAATAGTCACTCATCCATCGTGGGATTTGGTTGATGATGAATTTAAGGAATCAGCTATTTATCGCAATGTTTTGGCTTTACGCTCACAAGAAGTTCAGGATCGTTTATTTTTGATGTATAACCGACTTTATGAATATGGTGAGCGTTTGACCATGAGGTTTTTAGTAGAGCATTTCGTATTCATAATAACAGGCAATCAAAAAGACCAATATAGTAATAGGTTATTCTTTGATAATATTTTTGGTGAAGGTGATAAAAATGCTAATACTCTTACAGCAATAAGCCTGATAAATCGTCAACACTTCGGGTCTAATATTCCATCAAAATGGAAAAGAAGGATTTGGATTAATACGCAAAATTCCTCGATTCTAAATATTTATCCTGGATTTGATTCAGAATACTTACAAACTCTGAATAATGGAAAATATATGGATGTAAAAGGGATGGCTGCTAGATTAAGGGCTTATAGAATATTATACTTTCTAAGTCCTGAACCTGAAGTAGATGAAAGCTTTCTTTGTAGCTTTTTAAATTCGCCAGGACTATCTATTTGGACTAAAATCCAAAAAAACATACCTCTTGATAGTCGATTCCAAAGTCAGTTAGTAAATCGAATACGGCATGTAGTGAAAGAATATTTTTCAGGGGTTAAACTGCCAGAAAATGATACAGAAGGCAGTAATGACATATATATTACAATGTCCCGCCAATCGAGTGATATCAGACAGAGTGCACAGGCAGTGATAGCTAGGTTTAAATGGGAATGGCGTAACACAATCGATCTACAAATAAAAGAAGACTCTCGCGGAAATAAACAGTTGTTTTTGATAAAAGCACGTAAAGGTGCTAGCCTTAGAAATCCCGAGGCAATACCTGAAGGAAGCTATATTCCACTGCCTCTACCTCTTCCATTTTTAGACTATCTATTAAAAAGGCATATGGGAAATATTGCTCGTACTGAATTCCAAAACTATCAAAAACGCCTTGATACATTTAAAATTGCAATTTTGCAAGATGAAAAGAAAGATGGAAGTTTTGAAAATAATGATAGTATTTTACTTGTACGTCTAAATTCAAAAAGAATGCTTAAAGATATTACGTTTAGGTTATCACCTAAAGATGAGAATTCTAAAAAGTTAGAGGTATTGTAAAATGGAAAAATTTGTACCAGGAAAAGCTTGGGAAGAATCTAAGAAGCAAGTTAATGAAAACAGTAAGACCTCTAATAAAAGTCTTCCGGTTCAAGAACTGTTTGGTAATCGTTTTTATTCTGACCAAACCAGTATTGAGTTAATGAGTGAGTTTCTATTGATTATTTCTTCCCCTAAGAAGACAATTATGGGATTGGGCAATAACTTGAAAAAGGAATTTAATACATATTTTCCAGAAAAAGAAATGCTTCCATTTTTGAGAAAAGGTGCTCTTTACTATGAGCAACAAGCAAGGTTGAATTTAAAACTATTTGCAATATTAATGAATAGTGGTAATCCCAATCCTCATCCTGCCCATAAAGATCAATACGATGCAATCATAAAGAAACTTAAGGGTTCTATTGAAGTTTTGGACAATCAAAAAGTTTCTGGCGAGGAAGATGTAATTGCTATATTATCTAATTTATATATGGGCTTCCAAGGTATAGGAGCAAATAGAGATTGGTGTGCCCAAAGTTTTCTTCCAGTCACTAAAAACCTTCTTGCTGGTGAAACGATTTGGAAAGCAACTAAAGCTAAAAAAGCAAACCTGACTACTTATGATCCTACTATAATCAAGTCTTTTTTTGAACGTTCAGCGAGGAATTTCTATGCTCACGGAGGAGAACTGTTATATCTGCAATTAGCTTTAGTCCTTATTAAATCAAAAAACGAGATTGAGGATTGGCTATCAGAAGATAAGGAACTGTCTTCTTTGGGAATTAGTAACGATGAGAAAGATCCAGATATAATTCGAAATAAACTATCAATAGGGTTTGAATCTCTTTTAGAGAAGGAAAGCCCAAAACTTCTTGGAGAAATATCAGAGTTTATTGATGGAATCGGAGAGCAAATTAAATTTTCAGAATTGACTAAATCTGGATGGATTCCAGAAGATTCTTGGCAAGAAGGATATTTGTTTGCATTAGATTTGATCAGAATTTTTGATACAGAATTTGATATTGTTGATAATTTAGCAATGGTTGAAATGGCATGCGATATGCAAGTCTTTCGAACGATGCTACGCCGTTCTTCTTTGCAACTTAAAAAAGATTATCCCCTACTTGCAGTTGTATCCCCTATATGTACTGATACTAATCTCAAACAAATTTCTAAAAACTCATTAAAAAATTGTCAGACATTAATTCATATGGCTATAAAGGATAATGCTATAAAATTAAATATGGATGATCCTAATCAAATTAAAAATATGCATCGAAAGTATGGTGATAAGGTTTTTTTGAAACTAGCTAAAAGTATTCAATTTGTTATTCCCAAGAAAGGCAGTACTGAACATTTTGTATTAACTAAGAATATGTTGACATATTTAGTTGTGACAGCTTTGTCACCATCGAAACGGATGTCATTAGATACATTTCTTTCAGAAGTTCGAGTTAAGCACAAGCTTGTATTTGATGATGTAGGTTTTAATAATGTAAATATTGCTTGTAATAAAATGCAACAAATTAATAATGGTACTACTGTTCGTTGGCTTATCCATATGCTAGAAGAGTGTGGATATTTAATACCTCTTTCAGATTCTCTTTCTTTAGTAATAAATGCAGCAGGAAATAAAATGGAGGCTAACGAATGAACTTATTGAAAAGTACGCTAACGAATTATATTAATTCACAAATCCAAGAGAATGAAAATAATACAGGTAGTAAAACTATTCAAATGAAAATTCCTGCAAGTGTCTTCTCATTTGACACAGTCTATGGAACTTTGTCATCTGTTTATAATGAACACTGTCTTAATCCTCAAAAAAAGCTAGTGATAAAATTTGCTCAACAAGCAATTGAAGATTGGGAAAATTCAAACCAAAAGGAGAGAACTCTTTTAGAGAAATTGAAGATAAATCATCTTGATTGGATTGACACAAGAGGGAATTTAACTTTTTATCGAAATAAGGTAGCGGAAGAAACTAAATCTACAGTGCAGCAAGTATTGATTTTAGTCGGATGCGATAAAGTCAAAGATACAGCTAGTTTAGAGCACATACAGAATTGTGGTCTAGATGAATTGTGGACTCTTGCCCTGGATATGTCTTTTAGTCCTTGGCTGAAAGAAATAGCAAAAGAATTAAAATTTGAAGATGTTTTGCATGATTTAGTTGATTGTGATCATTTATTGAAAATTGTACATCCTTATGTTGATTTGGTTCAAATGGCAGGATACCTTGAAAAATTGCCTTACATCGACGAACTTCAGAATGAAAAATCTTTATTTGAAATATTAGCTACAAATCTGAACCTTCTTAAATTAGCCTCGTTTAATACTTTGAATCGAAAAAGAAAAAGATGGAAGTCTGATTTTAGGAACTTACTGAATCAGGCAATGTCCTTTTATTCTGGATATTCAGTACTTGAAACAGCTAAACAAGAAAAGAGTCTTAAGAGTATTGATAGTATTCAAAAACAGATTAAAGATGGATTAGCTGCAACAGATACAAAATTAGCTTTCCTGGAAAATAAAGAAGTCGTATTCCCTACTTTTGATACAGCTGATGAATTTCTTGATGCATGTAAAGAGATTCTTATGAATCCAGTCGATGACAATCTTGTGAATAAACTCCGTGCATGCGACTGTCCTACTCTTTTTAAAGATGTTTTAAAATATTCGCCTGCTGCTAAACCCTCACGAAAATCCGACACAGAAGTTTTTGGAAGTCCTCTTGAAATGGTTCTAAGTGCATTATGGGATTCTTTTGATAACTATCTTTCAACAGATAATTCAACCTTATCTCAAATTAAATCTGTCAGCATTGAGCCTTTATTTTTCAATCATAATATTCCTGCAGCAACGGTCAATGATGCCAGTGCGATAACTGATCAATCTTGCTTTGTTTTTGAAGAGAAACTGTTACTTCTGATTGGAGGATTGGATGAAGTTTTAGAAGCAAATATCAAGGAAACTATTTTAGAAAAGATATCTACAGATGGTGATTTTTCATCAATCCTTTCTATTAAAAAAGAATATCAAGGACGAATCAAATCCAAGCCATCTTCAACGCCAGCTCTAGTGTTTCAGATCAAAATTGATGATATTGTAAATAAATATATTTGGAAAGTTGATGATAAAAATGCATATGTTTTAGGTGGTGGATTAGTGCGGTCCGTTTGGAATCAAATTACTAATAATCAAGTATTTTCTAATAGTCCTATATTTCCTGTATTTTTATTGAAAGATTTTGCTGAAGTATTTTCTACTCTTAGTGAAGAAGATACTAGAGAGGCCCTATCTGCAGCGATTAGTAGGAGTTCTGATTCTCTAGTATATGACTTGTTACTAAATATTGATCAGAAAGATAGTAGTAATGAATTATTACAGAAATATAGAGCCCTTGGAATTGGTTTTATCAAATATTTGGAGATTTATAATAATCTAGGTTTATATAGTGCTTTAAACAATAATTTAGTATCAGATTTTATAAATAATTATTCTAACACACTTGATTACATTGCTGATTCTGATTTATTTGACGAAGAATTATTTCCCTTAGCAAGTAAAGCTTTTTGGCTTATTGAGCATCCGAATTTAAAAAACGATGTTTGGAAAAGTGAAGGATATATGGATGCAGGCATTCTTTCAGTTCTTCATCCTTCAATGATTGAAATGCTTGTTAGTCAAATGAATTACCTTTGTGGTAGCTTTATTGATGAGTTCTCAAAAGCTGTATCGCCAGGAACAGAATATAAATTTAGTAATGCAATATGGAATCGCTGTATAGAGCTTGCAACGCTTCAGGCTCCGCTCCCTTGTCTACTAGTTAGCAAAAATAACGTTTCAACTAAAGTTAGTGGAGAACAGGTATTCTACCGAATAGGGAGTTATTCGGGATTATTCGAGAATTCAGTTTTATTAACACGCTACAAAGTTAGCAGTGAAGACGATTATGATACAATAGCAGATTCTGCATTGATAAAAAAAACTGAAGAATCGAAATTATTATTACGATTATTTAAAGATTATTTTAAGGTGTATGCTCTTGCTAAGGATGGTATATCAATTGCTGTTTTCAAAAATAGTGGAATTCAACCTATTATATCTGCCTTAACTGAATTGATTAGAAATAAAATTCCAAATAGAAAAGAAGATAAAGAGGAAGGTGCGTGGTATGATTTTAACCCTTTCCTATTAAATGTTACTTTTTATTCCGATACAAGTGATGATAGTGGGATCTCAAATTGGATTACCCGATGGCAAGAGTATTGGACTAATAAAGCTCAAAATGACTATAGTTTTTATCGATGCCGATTAGTTGTAAGTCATAGAATGGTTGAAATTGATAGAAAACATGGTACTGAATATAAAACATTCCAGAGTATGGTTGAAGATGATCTTGATGCTGATATTGCCATACTTTATGAGATGCCTTTTGGGGATTCGGGAAATACCAAGTTAGTAAAAACACCAAAATTACCAGAAAGTGACATCTCAATGAAGTTCCCTCTTTTAGAAAAATTGGCACAGCGAAAAACTCGTACAAATAATTTTAAGCGGTCTAGAATTCTATCCAACCGGCAATTTTTAACATATCGTTCCTACCTTCGGTATTTATACGTAATTGAGAGAGGTGAATCGGGAGAAATAAAAGACAGTGAGGTCATCGTTGATGAAGAAAAAGATTTTAGCTGCTGGCGTGAAACGTTGGCTTGGTGCCATAAACATACTGAACGTGTGATATCACTTGGAGGAGAGATAGATCGGGACTTGATAAGTGAAACTACTAATACAGACAATGAAAGAATTATTGTTGGTTTTGGTTCTGGAGTAGGTGCTCATGCTGAACTTAACTATGCAGTATCTTCAGAGATGTTTGAAAAAGAGCAATTACTTCAAAAGCTTGGTTGGGCTTTTACTCATAAATATCCTAACTTCAGTTCTGAAGAATCGCTACTTACTGTAAAGAATTTATATTCTCAAAGTGAGAAAATGGCTGATCTATCATTAATCCGCACTATTGGAACAACAGATTATTATTCACATGATTTCTTTGGTTATACGATGGCTAGACGTTTGTTAAAAGTTTCAGAAGATGTTGATTGTGATATAGTCTTTTCCTTAGATTCTTATCAGCATTGGTTTAGTCTTGATAGCACAGAAACACGTGCTGATCTTGTTTGGCTACAAGCAAAAACAATTCAAAAGGACGGAAGAAATATATTTTCAATTAAAATGACAGTAATTGAAAGTAAAATGGCTTATAATGTTGTAGAATATCATTTAGATAAAGCTATATCACAAGTAACTAGCACCTTAGGTTCATTGAAAAATCATTTTAAGAGTTGTGATTTAAGAATATCACCAGACTCAAGGTATTGGTGGATGCAACTTTATAGAATAATTGCTACTAATCCTAATTCAATTGTTTTTGACAAGAAGCAAAAGCTTGAAGCTTTAGAAAATCTAGCAGAAGGAATATTTGATATTACTTGGGATTCAAGTATTTTTTGCTTCGAACAAGAGCAAATTGATAAAAAACTCCAATGGATTAAATGTGATGTAGAGGAGAGTCCTACAACCATAAAACCCGGTCATCCTCTAATCGCATTTGTATTTTATCCGGATTTTATTAAAGAATTCGGTCCTGCTGATGAAAGCGATGTTCCAACCTGGGATAATTTTAGAAAATCTTTAGAAATAACTATTTGTTCTGAAATACACGAATTTTCTCAAAAAAAGGCATTGCTACAGAAAAAGGAGGAGAATGCTTTTAAAGAAAAGGTTCATCCTTTAGTTGATGAAGAGGATGATTTTGAAGAATTAAATGAATTTCCAACTAAAGATACTACAGAAAAAGAATTAAAGGAACCTGATAACACAAATCTACCAACTCAAACAGATATAATATCAACTTCCTCTGAATTAAGTAGTTTAAAAGTATTGTTAGGCACTACGAGGCGAGGAGAGAGAATTTATTGGGATTTTGGCACTGATTCGAAAATCATTAACAGACACATGCTTGTCTTAGGAGCTTCAGGAACTGGTAAAACCTTTGCTATTCAAGGGATACTCTCAGAATTAGCTAAAGCACAACAAGCATCTTTAATTATTGATTACACCAATGGTTTTACTGTAGGTCAGATTGAACCCGAAGTAAAAACATATATGCGAAAACAATGGTATGTTAAAAATAAAAAATTATCATTTAATCCATTTCTTGCTTACTCCATGCAATTAGATCCTGATGATCCTGATTCTTTGTGTATTGATGAACCTAGTGATATTGCACATAGAATAGTAGATGTTTTCATTCGTGTTTTTGGATCGATAGGTGAAAATCAAATAACAATCCTTAATGATACCATTGAGAATGGAATTTTAGTTCATAAAGAAAACTATTCTCTCTCTGTGTTGGAGGAAGATTTGAAGAGTCTTGATCCTAAAGGTAGTGATAAAAATTCTGTTCAAGGCTTAATAAATAAATTTTCTATTCTTTTGAGTATGAATCCTTTTTCAACAGGAAAAGATTCTTCAGGTTGGTCTGATATTTTCTGTACAGAGGGGCGAGAGCAGATCACTGTATTTCAGCTTGCTCAAATAGCTTCTTTTGTCCAGAAATCAATCATCGAATTTTCTCTCTGGGATTTGTGGAATTATGTGATAGCAACAAAAGCCACAAAAGACGATCCAAAAGTAATCGTGCTTGATGAAATACAAAACTTAAGTTTGGCAGAGAATTCTCCAGTAAGAAAATATTTACAAGAGGGGCGAAAATTAGGTCTTGCTTTGATCGCAGCAACCCAGTCTTATGCTGGGTTAAAAGGTATAAACTCACCTGAAATGACAAGCTTAATGAATGCAGGTACAAAATTGTTTTTTAAACCAACAGAGCAAGAAGCCCAAAACACTGCTAAGTTATTATATAATTTTGATCCTAGTAAGACTATTTTTGAATGGGCTTCAGTGCTTTCACGACTTGGTAGAGGGGAGTGTATCGTTGCAACTAATGATGAGAGTCCCGTGGGGAAATATGCTAAAATAATTAAAGTGCCTTCAATGGAAGATAGAGGTTTATAATGTCAAGATTATCGATGCATTTTCCTATGACATTCTTACCGGAGCGCTTATATCTGACGCAGTTGATGAAGTATGCATTTAATGAATCCTCAGGTAGTTTGTTTGAAATTAGTGAAGAAACAGGAATTCCGACAGGTGAAAGCACAGGAAAAGTAAAACCCCACATTGATTATGCTGTTGGTATGGGGCTCTTGCAATATTCATTGGAAGATGGAAGATACATGCTTTATTTAACTTCCTTTGGTAAAAGTGTATGGAAAAATGATCCTCGAATGAACGAGCATGTAACTCAATGGCTAGCACATGCACATTTATGCGATCCTACTGATGGTGCTGAGGCATGGTTTCACATTTTTTCTAATTGGAGTCATCTTGAGGTGAAGACAATTAATTCTATAACGAAAAAACTACAGGTTACTAAAACAACAATTCGGCCATTCTTACAGATGTATCAAAGACAAGAGAGTTTTGGAAAGATTCATGCCATAAATAAAACTCTTCATGGATATTCAAGAATAATTGCTCCAATAATCCGAGATATGAATCGTGCTTATGGGGTTTTAATATTGTGGTTGTTGGAGAAGTATTTTCCTAAAAGAAAGCAGATTGGAATATATGAATTTGAAGAAGTGACTTTATTTTCTGCTCGTTTTGGGTGGGATTCGAATGAAGCACAAAAGGTTTTTGATATCACTGCAGGACTGGGTTATATTAAAAAATCAGAGTTGGTATTTCCTTTTGTAATACAAGCACTTCGGTCTTCAAAAGACGAGTGGCTGAATATCTATAATGATTTAATTTAGGTGGTGTATAAATGGCTAATTTGAAAGAAGCAATTGAATATCATGGGGAACAGTTGTTTGATGGAGCGATCGATTTAGATTGGTATCTAAGTAATAGTGAAAAAACCAACAATGTTGCTCGAAAATACATTTTTCATGGACCTCAATATCATACAGGAAATATAGCTGATTCAAAAACCAATGCCAGTAATAAGCTCATAGACTCTATAACTATGACTTCTGAATTACTTCAGTCTGTTTCAGGAACTAAAAACCAAATGATTCTAGATATCGCTGGTTATGGAGCAGGAAAATCACATTTTGCGCTTATGGTATCAGTTTTATTAAGTTCAACTGATAAAAATATTAAAGAAGAAATACTAAATAATATTTCTCATATTGACCATGAATTTAGAAAACAAATTGAATTTGAATTACTAAAGGATGAACGCCCAGTACTTGTTATTCCAATTAATGGAATGAGAAACTGTAACCTCCAGGAAGAATTTTTTAGAACTGCTAGAAAAATCCTAATCAAGGATAATCAGTCATTAGATTGCCTTCAAACATTCGATCCTAGATTTGCTAGCCTCACTAGTATTGTCAAAAACCATTATGATCAAGGTTTAATGACTAATACATTGCTAAAAGCGGGTATAAAAGGTGTAGAAGAATTTTACCGTGCTATGTCTTCTTTTAGTGTTGAAGTTTATAATAGCGTAGTTAGGGAGTTAAATGTAGTTGGGGAGACTGTGTATGCACCTGCGGCACATGGAGAGTTGAAAGATTTAATCCCGTCCATCGCTAGTGCAAATTGTGGAGAAGGAAAGCACTATCGTTCCATGTTGATAGTATTTGACGAATTTGGAAAATATATGATGTTTGCTGCTTCAAATGAAAGTATAGCAGGCTCTGGAATTATGCAACAATTGTTTGAAGGCATTCAATCTACGGCTACGAAGATAGGGAAAAATCAAAAATGGCTGGCATCACTATTAGGTTTAAGTCAATTGGATTTAAAGGAATATCAGGTATCATCTGATAGTGATATAAACACAATTAATAATAAAAGTCGTTATGTTACACGGTTTGATGGTGCCAAACGATTCTATTTGAGTGTTAGCTTCGAAAGCTTAATTGCCAATTTAATTGAGAAAAAAAATCCCTCTATTTTGCCAGATTTGAATAATTCAGAAGTCTATAAAAATACTAAATTGAAACAAGATTTGATTTTACATAGATTTCCTTCAGCTAAACAATTACCAGTTTGGGTGAATGAAACTCAGTTTATAAAAAATGTTTGTTTGGGCTGTTGGCCGCTGTCTCCCTATTCTGTTTGGATGTTAACTTATATTACTTCGGTAAATAATATCCTGCAACAACGTTCTTCATTGAATCTGCTGGGTGCTATTTTTGAAAAATATAAAAGTTTAGAAATAGTTCTTGATGATAGTTTTTATATTCATCCAACAGATTTTTATGATGTAGGGTTAGGCCAAGAATTCTTGTCCTCTGAGCAACATAGTAACGATCCATTTTCTTCTGCAACTAAATGCCATAGTATACTGGAAAAATATAGCAATCAGATGAAGAAAGAAGAACAAGAAATATTGAAGACTATCGTTTTAAGCCAAAAGATGCAGGCTTATTGTAATAGTAAAAAAAATAGTATTGATTTGCTTTCGGAACTGGCTGGTATTCCTAAAACAACTGTTCAAAAAGCACTTGCTAGATTAGAAAATGAATTTAATAGCATAGAGTTCGATGATAGAAACAACTTGTTTTTACTCCGTTCTGATGCCCCTTCTGCACGTGATTTTCAAAAAAAACTTGACGGCTTAGCTACAAAAATAAAAATGAATGATACCCTTTATTCTCAATACGCACGAGTTAATAATTTTATAGATTCGAGTGAGTTTGAAATGCAAAAATCTTTATTATTCCCAGACATAGAGTGTGATTTTTCCATGAAACATGATATTCATTCTCTAGAGTGGTCATATAAAGCAGAAATTACCTCAGTAATTGATTTTAATGAATATCTAAAAAGTTTTTTCTCTTACAAGAAAATGGGTATTATTACTCATTTTGCCGAGCCAAAAGGTCGAGTTCTATATTTAATTGTTCCTGGTTCACTGGATATTGGTGATGTATCAATACAAATTAAAAAGCTGATTGAAAATCTTAATATTTCTGCACAATATATTGTTCCCTTAATGTGTTTACTGCTTTCTGATGTATCAAGCATAATAGCAGATTCAATTCTTCAGTTGAATGCTATAAAACAGTTCAATCATGAAGAAACTGAAATGTTTGGCTCATTGATTAAAAAACAAAAGAAAGATTTAATCCAGAGTATATCCAATGAAATAGAAAAGAGAAAGCTTGAACGTATTATAATTACAACTCTAGAAGTAGAAGGTCTAAAGCTTAAGGAATTAGGAGAATTATTGTTCGAATCTGCGTACCCCAAAGTAATCCCTTTTAAAGTTGATGGGTTTGGAAAAAGTACAGGCAATGGTCCAAATACTGCTAAAAAGTTTATTGCTGTTTTGGGAGATAGAAATCCTTCTTGGCGAGTATTCGTCAATAAATGTACTTCAGTAGATGTAAATCGTGCTAAACAATTGTTACAGAATTGTTGGGAAGCTGTGAACCGTGATGATGGATCTTTTAGGAAGATACCTAAATCTGTTGAAGTTTCTAATCTTTTCAATTTGTATGATAGAATATTCGAGGAAAAAAAAGTTCTTCATATGTGGGATTTATATGAGATAGCACAAAAGCCTCCATATGGGGCGAATTCAACAGCTGCAAGTTTATTGGTAATGTTGTATTATGCTTCTCGTCATTTATTATTCGAAGTAAGAAATGAAGAAGATTCTATAAAAATGCAATCCTTAGTTGCTAAACATGAGAAGGATTTGATTGATTCTCGCAGTAAGGGATTACAAGAAAAAGTATTTAAATCTATAGCTTTCTATCCTGTGGTTTACGATGACTCTCGATGGATTACCCTATTAAATGAATGGGAAAACGCTAAAGCCTTAACTACTTTAATAGAATGCAAAGATCAAGCAGATATCTTAATAATAGATAGGATTAGAAGACCTGATTCCCACGAAGAAGTTTTTTCTTTTCAACTTGAACGATCAGTAAAAGCTAAAACAAAGCAAGATGAATGGAATCAAACAGGTAAAAGAATTTATAGAAATCTTTTGGAACTTTTTGAGCAAAGAAATGGATATACTACTATTGTATATGAATTCCAAAAGTTTACTGAAGTGTACAAAAAAACTTTCGGATCTTACCCTGATGATTTATTAGATTTTGAGAAGAAAATGTACGAAAGAACTATTGAAGAAGTGAGCACCTATATTAGAGGAGAATTGCCTAGTTGGATAGAACGGCATGCTCTACCAAAGGAATTTGAAAAAGATATTTTTCAAAATCTAGAAAAGAAATATAATAACTTGCAAAAGATTTTGGGATTTTTAGGGTTTTTTGAAGAACAAAAACTTCTTTCTGAAATTTTGCAAAATGGGAATAAGCGACAACAATCCTGGCTAGAGTATTATAAACAACATTTAAGAACAAAGAAGATGCTTGATTCCTTAGTACAAAATTTCGAGAAGTTTGGAACAGTTCCATTAATTCAGTCGAAAAAGTTGATTGCCGAATGCACCGAAGAGCGTAATAAATTATGGGCTTTTGATTCTGAAATTCTTAGTATTATAGATTCAGATTTTGACGATTTATTAAAAAGAATCTCAGAGATCAGTTCTAAATTCCAGACTGTAATTGATGAAAAAAATTCAAGCTTAGAGGCCTTATTCTCAAGAAAAATTACTTCGATTGAGGATCTTAATCTAGTACAAAATGATATCAGTGTCCTGTATAACTTTTATCAAGGAGATATGAACCTTGAAACGATTAAAGATATGCAAAATGAGGTTCAACTATTAAGAGAAGCATTTAATCTTCTTCATGATAACAATTTAACTTGGACAGAGCTTGATGTGGCACTTCAAAATCAGAAAGAGTTGATTGAAAAAGAATTAAAAGGAGATTCTTGTTTTGATGATGATGCAATTCTGGATTCTTTTTATACAGCTGCCTCAAGCAAACGAAATCAGCAAAGTGAAGATTGGTTGCTTATGCGCTATGAAGAAAGAAAAAAAGTTAAGGATTTAGCTTCAGCTCAAAAACTGATATATAACATTGATGCTCATCCTGTTTATATAAATTATCAAAATTGGGCTAAAGCATTAGAACTCAGAAGAGAGGCTTTTGAGTATGTAAGTGCCCAAAAGGTCGAGTATATTTATAGTATGTTTATGGTTTTATCTAATCCTGATAAAAAGGTCTTGTTTGAAAAGATTCGTATTACTGAAAATGAATGGAAGTAACTGTATATGTGATCAGTTTGAAGAAAATCATCAATACTGCGATGTTGAGAAAAACTCCAACTACCACTGTAGTCCCGTTAAGCATATATCAGGCCTGGAATTCAGAGGGGCTTTGGGAGCAAGAGTAGGTCCTGACTTTATGACTTGATATTCAAGAAAAGTATGAAATACTGCAACTGGGATC
>CAYVRR010000035.1:0-20950 GCA_964453215.1 uncultured Spirochaetaceae bacterium
CTTTTTTCGTAGTTAATTCGTATAAGTATATTGAAGTATCTAGGTCAAACTCTTATTGCACTTTAGAGATCCACTCATTAAAAGAATGGGCAATCAACTTAGGATATTCTCGTTGATTATGAAATACGTTATAGATAGCAATTGAGAGTCCCACTATGTTTATTGAAAAACCACTGAGTGCAATTACTTTCCCATATGTAGGTGTTGCTGAAATATCATCAAAGTTGAGGGGTAAAAAGGTCATAATTGTACCAAGGGCCATCATAATACCAGAAGCACCCATGCTCCTATTTTGGCGCAGCATCTTCCTATCTAACTCATCAATAAGAGAGAGAGTCCTTTCATCTAATTGAGGGTGTTGCTCCTTTAAAAATGAAAAAAATATTCCAACATCAGATCCCGTTCCCCAATCAGTATCAATGTTATAGGTAGCTCCTTTATAGATATAGGAGGGGGGAACATAATGAAATAACTTACGAGTCCCCTCAACATAGTGAATAAGGGGGTCTCTTTGAACTCCTAAAGAGACCCCTATCTTACCTAGCTTCTCGATGGAAATAATATCAGTTGATGGATAAGAGATGATAGCACCATCTTCCCCTTTCATCCTTATTTCACCAAGAGAACTATAGGAAGAGACCTCACCAGTTAAAACACGACCATCAGTGAATCTAACTATATCTGTTGAAAACAGAGGAAAAAGGGAGCATAGAATGACTATAAAAATAAACGGAACCTTTGTGAATTTCATCTTACCACCCTACATTAATATGTGGTGCATTACCTGGGACTTTTTTTGTTGTAATCGTATATTGAAAATAAAATAATTGCAACTAAGGTGAACACATATGGAAGGGCTAAAATAAAGTCTGATGGGATATCCCAAAGTCCTTGTGCATAGTTAGAAAATGCTTCAGAAAAACCAAAAACAAAGGAAGCAACAAGTAAACCCAAGGGTTTCTTTTGACCAAGAAATATAACTACAAGGGCAATCCACCCCTTCCCTGAGGTAATATTTGGGACAAAAGCCCCTAAATTCATACTAAGCATAGCCCCCGCAATTGAACAATAGATCGCAGAGAGGAGAAAAGCAATAAATCGATATTTTTTAGGTGAGAGTCCTATCGTAGTAAGAGATTTTCTATATAGCCCTGCGGCACGAAGACGAAACCCAAAGGGAGTGTTATAGATTAAAACAGAAGCAATGATGAGAAGAAGAATACTTAAGTAGGTGAAAAAGGTGTGACCAAATACGATGTTTCCAATAAGGGGAACCTTCTCTTTGAGATCTATAAAAAGACGAGGGATTGGGGGAAATGAGTCAAAGGTGATTACACCTTTATTATCAAAAAGGTGGAATGAGAGGACCACAATAATACCAGAGGCAAAGAGGTTTGTTGCAAGACCTGTAATAAAGACATTTGCTTTTAAGTAAAGGGTAATAGATGCTAATATAGATGAAAGAATCATAGCACTTATTATTCCAATCAAAATTCCCATGAATACGGATTGAGTATAGTAGGTGCCAACAATCGAAGCAAAAGCTCCAACAAGCATTAACCCCTCAAGGGCAATATTAAGCATACCAGAGAGCTCAGTAAAGAGTCCCCCAGTTGCAGCAAGTAAAAGAGGTGTCATGATAGTAATTGCACTTGCTAAAAGAGAAAGGAAGGTACTCACTATATCCTCCTCTTTCCAAGGCCAAGGCGCTGCAAGGTTGCACTTGAAACTAAGAAGAAGACCGTTGCTTGAACAATACTCGAGAGTTCAAAAGTTACATCACTATAGAGCATAGCACTGTGGGCTCCTGAATCGATATAAGCAAAAAACAGAGCAGCTGGGATAACTGCAAAAGGTTTATAGCGAGCAATGAGTGCAACAGCTAATGCATTCCAACCAAGACCTACAGAGAACTCTTTAATTACTGCATGGTAGGTACCAAAGATCGCCATCGCACCACTTAACCCATACATTGCACCACTAACAAACATTGGCATAATTCTATAATAACTACTGCTGATTCCCGCATACATTGCAAACTTATTATTATTTCCAAACATCCTGAGTTCATACCCTGTCTTACTTCTATACATAAGTGCATGAATAATAAAAGTTGCAGCTAAGGCAATAATAAGAGAGGTGTTGAGACTTGATGGGGGGAGTATATAGTTGAGCTTTGCAATTTCAGGAACACTTTTAGTACTAATAAGATTTGTAAGGGGATCTACAAAAGGACCACTGATAAGGTAATTGACTATCAACATCATAGCATTAGAGATTAAAAATGATGTTATAAGCTCATTTGTATCCCACTTTGCCCTTAAAAACCCACTAAAACCAGCTAAGAGGCCACTAATAACCATAGCAAGAAATATTGATAGAACAACACCAAATTCTCCAAAACTCTCTAAAGAAATTGCAATAATTGTTGCAATAAGGGCGCCTGTGTAAACTTGCCCCTCTCCCCCAATATTCATACTTCCTGCTCGAAAAGCAAGTGAGACTCCAAGGCCACCAATAATTAGTGGAACAGCTTGATTTATCATATTACCAAAGGCATAAAGAGATAAAAAAGGGCCATTAAAAAAGTAATAAATAGTGCGTTTAGGTGTTGCACTCAATAGATATGAGAGTAATATAAGTGAAAAAAGGGAAATTATAATAATAACAACCATCCCAAACGAAGAGCGTATTGCGTAGGTGATTGGATTAAAGCGTTCAATCTTTCTTTTCAACTCGCACCTCTTTTGTAGCTTTTCCTAATAAATAGGGTCCAAGTTGCTCTTTTGTGAGATAAGGAATTTCTCTTTCATTAAATTCTGCAACTATCTTACCTCGACTAAATATTAACAATCTATCACTGAGACTTAATATCTCATCCAAGTTAGAGGAAAGAAGGAGGACTCCAACCCCTTTATTTCTTAATTCTACAATTTGTTGATGGACAAAAAGGGCACTTTTTACATCAAGACCCCATGTAACTTCACTACAAATAATAAGATCTTTAATTTTCTCAATCTCTCGGGCAAGAATTACTTTTTGAATATTGCCACCACTTAAAGTTCCTATCAATTGGTGAGGAGTCGATTTTATATCATACTCTTCTATTAAAGATGAGGTATGATTATATATTTTCTTTTTTTGAATCCCAAATGGGGGAAAGAAATTATCCCTTGAAGTTGCAATCATATTCTCACTCACTGTTGCCTCTAGTGAACATCCTGTATAGAGCCGATCTGATGGGACAAAAGGGAGACCAAGTTTTCGTGTAGTTGCTTTTTGATGATGGGTGGAAAGAAGCTGATCATGATAAGTTATTTTTCCTGATGAGAGGGGAAGTGAGCCTAGTAAGATAGATTCAAGTTGACCAAGGCCATTGCCACTTATACCTGCACATCCTAATATTTCACCCCCATAGAGGTCGATGTTGATATCATCAAGTAAGGGCTGCTTTTGATTATGGCGCACAACAGAAACAGAGGAAAGGGATAATATAGGGTTATCACTCATCTGTAGTGGCCCCTTTTGTATCTTCGTACTCATGTTTCCCATCATCATCTTAGAAATAAATGATTCATCTACATCACGAGTTTTGTAGCAGCCAATCATCTCACCAGCTCTCATGATACATACTCTGTCACTAATTTCTTTAATTTCATGTATTTTATGAGTAATAAGAATTATTGAAACTCCCCTCTTTTGTAATCTTTTTAGAGTCACAAATAAGGAGGTGATCTCTTGAATAGTGAGTGTTGCAGTTGGCTCATCGAGAATGAGTATTCTCACATCTCGATATAACATCTTTAGAATCTCAACTTGTTGCTTTTCACCAACACTAAGGAGGGATACTTTATCGTTTGCTTTGATGGTAAAGTTGTGCTCTTTTATTAAATCTTCTACCCTTTTGTTGTTTTTCGTAGAGTCGTAGAAAAATCCTTTTTTTCTAATTTCATCCCCTAGAACAACATTTTGAGCAACACTGAATTCATCAACAAGCATAACATGTTGATGTACCATTCCAATACCGAGTCGCTGAGCATAGAGAGGATTCTTAATGGTATGTTCCTCTCCATCTATGAGTATTGTCCCCTTATCAAAAGGGGTTAACCCATAGAGGATTTTCATGAGTGTTGTTTTTCCTGCCCCATTTTCTCCAGCAAGAGAAAGAATTTCTCCCTGTTGTAGAGTTACGTGTACATTCTTATTCGCTATACGTTGAGTTTCCTGATACATCTTAGTTATATCAAGCATCTCAAGGATGTGGGACATCGCTACCTCTTACTTATCTATCAATCGATGAGATAGAGATTATCTCTATCTCACCTTATAGTACTCACTAATTATAAAGTGGGCAATGTATAAGAAATGGCACCTTGTGCTAATTTATCCATAAATGTTTCAAAATTATCCCTAATTTCTACAGGAAGAGAAGCTTCATAAAGTGGATCATCGAAGAAGAACCCTACATACCCCTCTTTAAGGCCAACAACAGATCCTTTGCCATACTCAACGCTTCCATTAACTACATCTTCTAATATTTCTGCAACTAACTTTTCTTGCTCCATTGCTCCACTACCTACAACTCTTTTAGGAGCTGCTTTATACTCATTTGTATTATGGAATACAATATAAGCTCCATCACGGGAGGCAACCTTGAAAAGTCCTTGAGCGGCTCCTCCTGCAATCACTGCAAAAACATCAACCCCACCTGAAATCATTGAAGAAGCGAGCTCAGCAGCTTTATTTGCATCAAACCAGTTTCCTATCACTCTAAAATCGAGTTCAATTCCTTTATCTACCATACGAGCTCCATCTAAAAATCCTGGAATCATATGTTTATTAAGAAGGGGATATTCTTGAGCTGCAATGAGGCCAATTTTTAACTTTTCATTTGCATATTCCATGTCACTTGTGGTAACAAGGCCAGCGAGGTACCCTAAGTAGAGAGATTGCTCATATTGGTTATACATATAGGTTCTAATCTGATCATTTCCCTCTAAAAAAGCATCAGTAATGATGAATTTTTGATTAGGGAATTTTTTTCCAACTCGAGCAGCAATTTCTGGTAGAGAGGGGTTAGATCCTAACACCACATCATATTCACCAGTTGCAACGAGGCTTGTGAGAGCTTCTTCCCATGATGCTTGATTAAATCCAGCTTCATACACCTTCACTTTCAAATTATCATACATTAAAGCTGCTTTCTCTGCCCCATCATTAAGGGCTTGGTAGGGGGGAGAGCCTGCAACAACACCAGTTATATACACAAGAACTGAGATAGTATCATCTTCTTTCACACTCTCTTTCACCCCACTAGCGGTTAGTGGAATCATAATTGTTATAAGAGCAATCACCAATAAAGTGGCGAGAAACTTTTTCTTCATATGTAGACCTCCATAGGTATATATATTTTTTTTTAGAGACGAGAATATCATAACAAAGGAAGACATTCTACTATATATATACTCTTTTGTAATAAAATGGACTAGTGCTTATGTTCTCCACGAACCTTTTAAAGAGTCATAAAGATGGCGGTAATGGGCAAACAGATCATCATAAAGAGGCTTTAATGTCTCATCTGGTGTGTAAAAATGGGAAAAACTGATCAGCGATGTGCACGCTTGCTGTAGTGAATCAAAACGTTTCAACGCATGTTGAGCAAGAGCCATAGCCCCTACCATTTCAGATTCTCTTTGAAATGGTACAGCGACCTCTTTTTGAGTAATATTGGCCTTTATTTGTTGGAGAGTTCCAATATGAGCCCCTCCTCCAATACTACGAAGTGTAGTAACTTCTTGCCCAATATCTTCAATTGTCTCAATTACATCTCGTATAGCAAAACACACCCCTTCAACAACTGACCTTAAAATATGCCACTTCGAGGTAGAAAGGGAGAGTCCAGAGAAAACTCCTTTAGCAGTTGAATCCCACACAGGGGCCCTCTCTCCTGTTAAATAGGGTAAAAAGACAAGATTACCACTACCAGGGGCAACTTTGTTGATACGATAATACATATCTTCATACGAAGTTGAGTCTATGTTTATCATCTCCTTTGCCCATGAAATAGCTTTACCTGAAGTAGAAATAATGCCTGAAATATTATAATAGGGGGAAATTGGGTGAAGATAACTCATCAGCCTCTTATCTTGTGTTGGAACAAGGGAGCAAACATTTATCCCTTCACTCGTACCACCCCTATTACATACCATACCAGGGTGCACTGCAGATGAACCCAATATTGAAATAAGAAAATCAGGTCCTCCAGCAATTACTTGGGTATGGGGAGAAAAATTAAAAGCTTTTTGTGCAAGATGACTCACTTTTCCAATAATTGTACCAGGAGAGATGAGTGGAGGAAACTTCTCTGTATCTAAATGTAATTTCTCTAATACTTCATCATTGTAATACCATTTAATGGCATCAGGGGCATGAATAATTCCCCTTAGCTCCCCTGTGAGTAGATAATTTATATAATCGTAGCTAGAAAGAAAAGAGATGCTCTTTTCATAGATTTCTCTCTCTTTGTGGGCAATGTAGAGGGCTTTAGGGAGAAAAAAGCTTGGATCTACAAAGCTATCCCACACACTACTTACAATCTTTGCTTCTTCAACACCTCGTCTATCTAGGTACAATCTCGCACTAAAGCTCTTTGCATATAAAAGGTCATCTTCAAAGAGAACCTCTTTTTCTACTGGAACAAGAGAGGGTCCACTACCTGTTACAATGATTGCAGCTATCTCTTTTGTGTGAGGAAGATGTGTACATACATGTTTTAGTGCTTTTGCGAATGCGATGGGTTCTATGAGTTGCCCATCTAGCAAAAAAGAACTTTGATCTAAGGTGATGGAATCATAGTGAATCATATCTCCATGTTGATCAAAAAGGGCTGCCTTACAATTTGTAGTACCAAGGTCTATGGTAAGTATCACATCAATCTCCCAAACTTAGTGTATTAGTGATATCAAGAATATACTCACCATAGAAATTCATCAATACCAATGAGGAATATTCCTCTTGTACGAATAATGTAACATCATCTCTTTAAAACAGGAGAGGAAGTAACTTTTTTATAACATCTTTTGGCATATGAGGATCATCACATGATAAAAGTGATTCTAATAGTTCTTTCACTTTTGTATCTTGTGGAATCATAAAGCCCTCTTCTCTCGCACAATCTTCTGCTAAAATTGCGAGGGAATGGCGGAAAGCTTTCATAAGAGTGTGGTTGCTTGAGCCAACAGCTTCATAGGTTGAAACCTTACTTTTTAGCACGTTTTGCAAACTCTTTACCACTTTTTCATCTTTTTTAGGCCTAATGGGGAAATTTCGCACCATCAAACTAATAGCATGAGATGGACAAATATCGACACAGAGCCTACATCCATCGATACACTTCGAAGAATCTATTTGCCCTGTTTCTGTATCAGTTGCACCTGTTGGGCATACAAATAAGCATAGGCAGTCTTTCGTACATCTACTCACATTTCTTATTGCATACATCTTATGCCCCCTTCTTTATTGTTACAAATCGAGATGAAGGAGCTTTACAAATAGGACACACAGCAGGAACTTGCACCCCTATTGCAATGTATCCACAAGCATCACACACATACACTTCTTTTTCTTCAAGAAGAGTATCCCCCATTTTCTCAAATCGAGCTAATATCGATTTATGAATCGATGTAACTTTCTTTCCCCACGTAGCACACCGAAGTGCGCCCCTGTCTTTTGCCTCTTCACCACTTGTGGTCACACTCGCATAGAGATTCTCTATATCATCTACAACGGATGCGAGTAAACTCTCTTTGTCGACTTCTTTCTTCAACGGTATTGATTCTGAAAAGTAAGCAGAAAGCTCACCAAGTTGAGAACTGATCTCACTCTGATCCTGTTTTTCAGCTGCTTTTGCTAAATTACTGAAAACAAAGGCTAATTGACCATATGAATAGCATTCTTTTTGTTCCATATGCCCTCCTACTTCTCTATGCTAGCACTCCTTGGTGATGTTGTCACCAACTCTTTTGTTGACCACATTGCCTATACAGGAGTATCTTATTGAGCATAATAGATGAATTACATAGGAGGAATCACATGGCAGTGATAATGTATAGCACCCCAACTTGCGGATTTTGTAAAATGGCAAAAAGTTATTTCCAAAATAATAACATTCCTTTTACCGAATATAATGTTGCGGCAAATTCTGAAAAGGCTCAGGAAATGGTGAGAAAATCGGGACAAATGGGAGTTCCTGTAATTGACATCAATGGGAAAGTTATTGTTGGCTTTGATAGAGCAGCAATTGATTCAGCTTTAAAAAGATAAATTCCGTAAAAACTAAAGAAAGGGCACTATATGTGCTCTTTTTTTATGCTATACTTTCATCAAGATGAAAGCATTATTCCAATATACTATAGATTCCTTTCATATCCTCATTAGAGAAGAAGATGATAAAATTAGTGGGGTGAGTATACGTGAAGATACCAGTAGATTCACTGTGGATGGTATTGTTCAAGAAACACCCCTTATACACAAAGCGCATCATCAAATATTTGAATATCTAACAGGTGAAAGAACTGAGTTCAACCTCCCCCTTCTCATACAGGGAACTGAATTTCAACAGAGAGTGTATCATGCCCTGTTGACAATTCCTTATGGTAAAGTAGCTTCTTATAAAGATATAGCCCAACAAATATCTTCACCAAAAGCCTATAGGGCAGTTGGAAATGCTGCTAACAGGAACAATATTGGAATCATTGTTCCCTGTCACAGAGTAATTGGGAGTAATGGATCTTTAGTGGGATATGCTGGTGGCTTACAAGTTAAGCAATACCTATTGGAGTTAGAGTCAAAGAGAGCTCTGTAATAAACCTTGACCTGCCATATCTTTAGGTATATGATAAAGGCGTCTGGATTCATTCTTGTCTGGGTCATTGTTCTGTAGGTTGTGTATCTATATCTGGGGAGATGTGATACACAACCTTTTTTTATTATTTTATAAACGTGCCATTATCTAGTTCATTAAAAGCCTGATGAAGCTCTTCTCGTGTATTCATCACAATAGGCCCTCCCCAAGAAATAGGCTCATTTAACGGTTTAGCGCTTAGAAATAAGAACCGTAACCCCTCCCCTTTCGCCTCTATTTCTACACTATCACCATCAACAAACTTAACAGCTCTGTGGGACGGAATTTCCTTACCTGTATGGTCAAAATATCCACTTCCAGAAATAATGTAGGCAAACACGGTGTGCTCAGGGTCAACTTTGTGCTTCCACACCCCATTCTTAGAGACAGAAACATCAAAATAGGTTGTGGGGACAATCGTTGGGTTAAAAGCACCACTGTGCCCCCTGTAATTTCCACTAATTACCCTCACTACTGCATCATCTGTTTTTACCTCTTTTATCATACTCGAAGTAATATCGTTATAAGTGGGATGAGTCATCTTGTGTTCTTTTGGAAGGTTTATCCACAATTGAGCTCCAAGAAGGTGCTCCGTTGGTTGAGGCATTTCAGTGTGAAGAATTCCACTTCCTGCAACCATCCACTGACAAGAACCATCCTCTATCGTCCCCTTACTCCCTAAAGAATCCTTATGTTCAATATTGCCTTTAATAAGATATGTTACTGTTTGAATACCCCTATGTGGGTGCCATGGAAACCCTTTAATATAATCTTCTTCTTTTGTTGAATCAAACGCATCAAGAAGTAAAAAAGGGTCAAATTGGGGAATTTGACTATGACCAAACACTCTTACAAGCTTTACTCCAGCTCCATCATAAGCAATCCCGCCTCCAACAATATCACTAACTACTCTATTCATAATTTAATCCTCTCTTGTGTAACCAATATACTACATAAAAAAAATATTACAATATTAAGACCCTTTTAACTTAAACGTGATTAAGGTATAATAAAAAATAAATAATTTACACACAGGAGGAAATATATGAGTGTAAAGTTTTATCGCTGTGAAGAGTGCGGGAATATAGTTGAGCTAATAGAAAACGGTGGTGGAGAATTAATTTGCTGTGGAAAACCTATGGTAGAATTACAAGCTAAAACTGCTGACGCTGCTAATGAAAAACATGTTCCTGTTGTAGAGAAAGTTGATGGGAAATTAGTTGCAAAAGTTGGTTCAGTAGACCACCCAATGACCGATGCACACTATATCCAATGGATAGCTGCTGTCACCGACACTGGTGTTCATAGAATTAACCTTACCCCTAGTGACAAGCCAAAAGCTGTTTTTTGTGACCAAGATGTTAAAGAAGTATACGAATACTGCAATCTACATGGACTTTGGAAGACAACTCTCTAATTAACGTAGATGTATTAGTTTGAGAGATTAAAAAAGAACCTATGTGAATAAAATCACATGGGTTCTTTTATTATGTTGCATCAATTATTCATCAATCTAATACTAAAGAAGGTGGAGTATGGACTCGTGCTTTAAGACTTTGATCAAGCATAAATAATCCTTTACCACTTCCAAAGAGTTCATATTTACGAATATTATCTTCAGCATTTTTCTCTTCTTCACCCTGCTCTTTTACAAACCAATCAAGGAATTGAACAGTTCGGTAATCTTTTACAGCAAGAGCTTGTGTATAAATATCATTGATTGAACTTGTGATATATTTCTCATGCTCTAAAGCTGCTTTAAGGGGCTCTAGGTAATCACTATAGGTTGCACTTGGATCTTTAAGGGCACCCATTGAAATACTATGCCCGTTATTAAGCAAATACTGTCTAAATAGCATTGCATGGTCTTGTTCTTCTTGAGCTTGAATAACAAACCAGTTTTCAAAACCCTCTAATCCTTCACTCGCATAATAGTTTGCAAAATCGAGATACAGGTAGGCTGAATAAAATTCTTTGTTAATTTGTTCATTTAATAAGGTGGCTACTTTTTCATGTAACATATGTTCACTCCTGTGGTCTTTTAGATAAGACCTTTTGTTCTTTTTTATAATATACCTAAGAAAAGTGAAAAGGGCAAAGAAAAGAATAAAGATGAATATCAATAATTTTTCATCGATTGCCTTGACTTACAACATGAGCTTCCCTTATGATTGCCACTAGCAATAGTTGCTAGAAGCAACTATCTATTAAAAGAGGAACAATTGTGTACGATTTATGCTGCTTAAGAGAGATTTTACTCGATGTAAAACAAATAGAAGAGACCCTTAAACGAGAAACTTCCCTCACCCTAAATGAAGCCTTATGCCTGTGCCAGAATGAAAAAGGGCACACAGACCCCTCTAGCCTTGCAAAAGAGCTCTCATTATCCCCATCGAGAATGACAAGAATACTCGACTCCCTCTATAAGGGTGGGTATATACATAGAAGGCAAGATGAAATAGATAGAAGAATAACTCACATCACTATGACATCAAAAGGGAAAGAGAGCGTGAAGAAACTTCACTCCCTCACCTTAGACCTTCCTGATTACATCATCAAGTTAGCTTTAGAATCAGAAAAAAAGACCCAATAACAGGAGATATATATGAAAACCTATGTGATTGTAGGAGGCGTTGCCGGTGGAGCTGGCACTGCTGCCAAGTTACGACGACTCGATGAGAGTGCTCGTATTATTATGTTTGAGCGAGGAGAACACATCAGTTATGCAAACTGCGGCCTCCCCTACTATGCTGGAGGGAAAATCACAGAGCGCTCTCGCCTTTTCGTTGTTACACCCCAGCGGTTTAAAGAAGTATTCAACGTTGAAGTTAAAACACTCCATGAAGTGATGAGTATCAACAAAGAAGAGAAGTATGTCACTGTTAAAAACCTTCAAAATGGAGAGGAGAGAAACGAATACTACGACACATTAGTCCTCTCACCAGGAGCAGCTCCTGTAAGACCTCGTATCCCAGGAATAGATGATCCTTCCATATTCTCACTTAGATCTGTTGCCGACATAGATGCAATTGTTGCAAAACTTGCCCACTCTTCAACTCAACGAGCTGTTGTTGTTGGTGGTGGGTTTATTGGCCTTGAAATGGCTGAAAACCTTAAAGAGAAGGGACTCCAAGTTTCTCTAGTTGAAGCACTCGAACAAGTAATGAATGTGATAGATTATGATATGGCATGTATTGTGCAACAGCACATACGAGATGAAGGAGTGCAACTCTACTTAAAAGATGGAGTGAAAAGCTTCGAACGGATAAAAGGGGCAATACACGTTACTTTAAACAGCGACACTGTTATTGAAACAGATATTGTCATCCTAAGCATTGGGGTAAAACCTGATACACACCTTGCCCACAGTGCAGGACTCACTCTTGGTAAAAATGGGGCTATTGTTGTAGATGATCAGTTCACTACAAGCGATCCCCATATAAAAGCCGTTGGAGATGCTATTGAATTCCCTTCCCCCTTTACACAGCTCACTACCACAGTACCTTTAGCAGGACCTGCAAATAAACAAGCACGATTGTGTGCTCAAGCAATTGTTAACGGTTCATGTAAACCATACAAAGGAACTATTGCAACAAGTATTGCAAAGATATTCCAACTTACAGCTGGGTCAACAGGGATGACTGGCAAACAATTAGCAATGAATGAAATTCCTTATAAAGAGGTAGTAACACATGCAGGAAGCCATGCAGGATACTACCCAGGGGCATTACAACTTGCAGTAAAAATCCTCTATGATCCACAAACAGGTGCTCTCTATGGAGGTCAGTCAGTTGGGTTCATTGGAGTTGATAAACGAATCGATGTCCTTGCTGCATTTATTAAGAAAAATGGAACAATATATGATCTTGCTGAGTTTGAACAAGCATATGCTCCCCCATTTAGTAGTGCAAAAGATCCTATTAACATGCTTGGATTCATTGCAGAGAACGTACAAGATGGGATGACGAGGTTAATCACGTGGGATAAAGTTGAATCAATGAGGGAAAAAAATGCCCTCATATTAGATGTAAGAAGCCCCGAAGAGTTTGATTTAGGATCAATTGAAGGTGCTATCAATATACCCCACACAGAAATACGAACTCGCTTACAAGAGATCCCTAAAGATCGACCAGTTATCCTTAACTGCGCTATGGGAATCAGAGGATACCTCGCAGAAAGAATACTTCGCCAAGTGGGATACACAGACATCTACAACCTTACAGGAGGGTATAGCACGTACCACACTGTTATGAATGAACTTGAAGCCCTTAAGAATCCTCAAAACGTTCCACTTTCACTCTTTACTTATACTCCTTTTGAAGAAGATGGCTCTCCAAGGACAAAACAATCAGATGTAATAGCCCTTGTAGATGCATGTGGCTTACAATGTCCAGGTCCAATTCTTTCATTAAAGAAATCTATGGATGCCCTCAGCCCAGGGGATGTGTTACGAATTATCGCAACAGACCCAGGATTTAAAAAAGATGTAAAATCATGGACTAAGATGACAGGCAATAGATTGATGAACCTTGAATCAAAAGAGGGTAAAATTGAAGCAGTAATTGAAAAAGGATCCCCCGTCACTCCACAAAATCAAGGAATGAGCTCACCACAGGGGGCAACATTTGTTGTCTTTAGTAATGATATGGATAGGGTTCTTGCATCATTTGTTCTCGCCAATGGTGCTGCAGCAACTGGTAAAGATGTCACAATGTTTTTCACCTTCTGGGGGCTTACTGTATTACGAACAAAATCTACAGGAAAGGTAAAGAAAGATTTTATGGGAAAAATGTTTGGATCAATGCTACCAAAAGGGATGGAAGACCTCCCCCTCTCACAGATAAATTTTGGAGGAATTGGACCTAAACTCATGAAAAAGAGGATGAAGCAGAAGAATGTTGATCAACTCAGGAGCATGTTTACCCAAGCACGCCTTGCTGGAGTTAAAATGGTTGCATGCCAAATGTCCATGGACATCATGGGAATACCAGCTGTTGAACTCCTTGAAGGAACAGAGATTGGAGGAGTTGCAACCTATATGGAAGCAGCAAGTGAAAGTAATGTAAACCTGTTCATATAACTCATAATCGTGGTATACTTTTCTCATTGAATGAGAAAAGGGAACTCTATAGGAGCCCTCAATAGGGCTCCTTATTTACTATAAGGGGTATATTATGATTTATCGTCCATTTGGAAAAACTGGTACATTTGTTTCTGCTATTGGTATGGGTGGCATGCGTTTTAAAAAAGAAGATTATGCAACACCTCCTTATGAAAAAGCCGTAGCTATTGTCCATGAAGCATACAAAGAGGGCATCACCTATTTCGACACAGCTCCAGGGTATTGTGATGATATGAGTGAAATAATATATGGGGAAGCATTTAAGAGTATGAAGAGGAACACATTCTATGTTTCAAGTAAATGTGGTCTTTGGAATGCAACAACTGCACAAGGTGCAAGAGAGATGATAGAGCAATCCCTCAAGCGGATGAATCTTGATTATATTGACTTTTACAATGTGTGGTCTATAAAAACAATTGATGAATACCACGAATATATGAAAGAGGGGGGAGTGTTTGAAGGCATCTTGCAAGCTAAAAAAGATGGATTAGTACGACACATCTGCTGCACAACTCACCTAAAAGGGGATGAAATCCTCACAGTTATAGAAGATGGACACTTTGAAGCCATCACTCTTGGGTATAATGCAATTAACTTTAGCTACAGACAAAAAGGACTCGATGCATGTTATGAAAAAGGGATGGGAATTGTAACAATGAACCCCCTTAGTGGTGGTCTCATACCTCAACATGCCGACTTTTTCTCATTTTTACAACAACCTGGCGACTCAATAGTAGTAAGTGCCCTGAAGTTCATCCTCGCTCCAAGAAAAGCAACCGTTGCCCTTGTTGGCTTCTCCTCAGTTGAAGAAGTTGGGGAAGCAGTCCTAGCAACAAAGAATTTACAAGATGTAAAAGAAGATTATCTTGAAGAGATGAGTAGCCACTTAAAAAGTGAAATGAACTCACTATGCACAGGGTGTGGATATTGTGACTCATGCCCAGAAGGAATTCAAATTCCAAAGATGATGGACTCTTATAATATGTATTTATTATCAAAAGATGTAAAACAAGTAAAAAGTAGGATGGCTAACCATTGGAGCATCACTCCACAAGAGGCTGCCCTTTGCACTGAATGTGGACAATGTGAAACACTTTGCACTCAACACCTTCCTATCATTAATCGCTTAAAAGATATTACTCAATTCTAAATAGCAAGATGATAGAGTGTTAAGTAGGTTATACCAGTACAATGATTTGAGCATTAAAAAAGAGGGTCTTACCCCTCTTTTTCTTGTGCATCCCTATTGATTAATAGTTTTTGCAAGCAATTTCAAAGTGTGCTTTTGGATGAGCACATACTGGACAAATTTCTGGTGCTTTTTTGCCAATGTGGATATGACCACAAACACCACATTTCCAAATTTGTTCGCCATCTTTTGAAAATACTGTTGAGTCTTCTACGTTCTTAAGAAGAGCTAAGTAACGAGCTTCGTGCTCTTTCTCAATTCGAGCAACACCTTCAAACTGAGCTGCAATCTTGTTGAAACCTTCTTCTCTAGCAACTTTAGCAAAATCTGCATACATTTCGGTCCACTCGTAGTGTTCCCCAGCTGCAGCATCTTTTAAGTTTTGAGCAGTTGTACCAAGTTCACCATTCTCTTGAAGAGCTTTAAACCATAGTTTAGCATGTTGTTTTTCGTTTTCAGCAGTCTCTAAAAACATGTTAGCGATATGTTCGTACCCCTCTTTTCGAGCTTTACCAGCCCAGTAGGTGTATTTATTGCGAGCCATTGATTCGCCAGCAAATGCTTCTTGTAGATTTTTCTCAGTTTTTGAACCCTTGAATTCCATACCATCCTCCTAATAAAATGTGTAAATAAATGTAATGATTATAAGAGATGATATCATTGTCTCCTCTTATTAGCAATAGTTATCATTTATCTTTATCAAACTTATCACACTTTTAGAGAATCTTTATGACACACTCAATATTTTTTTTATATGATGAATTCTTTATCTCATTATTTGAGATTGTGCAATTTGAGAAAATGTAACATATCGAGAGCTTTTGGAGGGCAGCCTGTAAGGCTTTTGCCTACATTATGAGTACATACGCCAACTCCAATTCTATGCGAGTCCTTAACTCCCTTATATCCTTGTCCAATACAAATTGGTTTATCTAGCTGCTCTAACACACCTTTTTCATCAAGGCGCTTAAGGGCATGGATGAGAGATGCATAGCAGGCAGAGCATGCTGAGTCAGCCTCTATATATCTACTCAGATATGAAACCTTTCCTGTAGGCTTTTCCATTATTTCATCACGAGGATTATTTAAGTGGGTGATGGATGCGAGTGTGAGGTCAGTTGAACCAATGCCCATCTCTTTTGCTATTTTAATGTATGGAATATCTTCAATTTCATATCCCATGAGAGTTGCACTATATGAGTCAATGAGTACACTGTCGAGAGCAATAAACATTCTGTTGGTTTGAACTGGGTTACCACCCTCCTCAAAATCAAGATCTCCATTAATACTATCTACTATGACAAGATCACTAGATCTCACTTTATTAAGTGCTGCAATGGGATGGTGTAACCCTTTTGTATGAAAATATCGTTTCGAGCGGTCAGAAATACACCCTTTCATATTCTTTAGGGCACAGGTTATCGATGTTTGACAGTGTCCTTTCAGGACGGGGAGGTTAATAAGAAAATCTATCTCTACAATTGTTTTGCTTATTTCCATCTCTATGCCATCTATTGTATGAATAACATATTCATCATCTTTTACATCAATAAGGGGTACATTATAGGTATCCCTTATATGATAATACCCATTTACTTCAAACCCCTTTTTTGTTGAGTCCCCTATCCATGCACTCTCTACTATAAAGATGTTCCAATACCCTTTTTGTTGTAAAAACTCTATGATTGCAATAGCTATTTCTGGGTGTGTAGTAGCTCCACTTTCTGGAGTCTCGGCAATAACAATATTTGGTTTTAGAGCGATTGAGGCATTTTTGTTAGAAAGGAGTGTTTCAAAGTTGACCTCTTCAAGAAGGCGTTTTGTCATCTTGTAGGAATCTGTTCCATATACTGTAATAATGTCATGCTTGGTCATTTTTTTCACTCCTCATAGGCTATATCTTCTAAAAAAGCCCCATTGCCTCTTTCTCCCTCTTTGTTGCAATGAGGGGAGCATAGCCACCACTCATTTTGTTAAATCTAATATCTAGCTTATAGAAAAAATCAATTACCTCTTGCTCATCACTCAATGAACACGATGTATGAAAAACCTTGGCACAGTTAATCGCATCATCAAGAGCATGGTGTGCTCTATAGTCAAACCCAAAATAGGCACTTAAAGAGGTGAGTTTATGATTTGGAAGATGAGGAAACACCTTTCTCGCAATTCGTACTGTATCAGCATAGTGAAGGGGAGGAATTGGGATAGAATAGAAGGTAAGAAGAGCTTTTATGATGCCAATGTCGAAAGGAGCATTATGAGCAATGACAAGGTTGTTATCTATAAACAATAAGATATCTGGCCAAATTTCATCAAATGTGGGGGCATGTGCAACATTCTCTGGTTTGATGTTGTGAATGCCAATGTTAAATGGAGAAAAGTACGAAGAAGCTGGTTTAATAAGGGAGTAATAGGTATCTAATACCTCTCCATTTTCCACTTTAGCAAGTCCCACTGAGCAGGCACTGATTGCTTCATTATTGGCTGTTTCAAAGTCTATTGCTACATATTTCATCTCATTAATATCCCTTTGGAACTGAAGCTATTACAACAAGTCCACTATTTTGTATTGAGTATGAATCAATTATTGATGGAATAAGGAGGACATCTCCTTTCTTTATTCTCATCTCTTTTTCACCATATACGATGTTTCCACTCCCACTAGCTACAAAAGCTATCTCTACTCTATCGTGATCACTAATATTCACTTCCCCTTTTTCTAAATAAGAGAAGGTGAACTCTTTTGATGGAACATCAATAGTGTAATATGAGTCACTTAGCTCAATTACACGTGCTATTTCAACTTTCTCTTCATAAAAAGATAACGTTGAAAGGAGCTCTTTTACATCGACTTTCTTATTCGTGAGGCCACCTCGTATCACATTATCTGAAGCACTCATTAGCTCAACTCCGTGCCCATAGACATAGGCATGAAGGGTAGTTGGCTTCACATGTATAAGAGAGCCAACTTCTAGGTGAACGATATTCAAAAAGAAGGGAGAAAAACACATAATATCATCTGGGTAAAGAGTAAGAGCTTTTTTTGCTATATCGTGAGCAGTAAGGAATATGGAGGGCTCTACGTTTTCTTCTTGTTCAACAAACTCTTTTAAAGAGAGGAGCATGCTAAATTTTGTCTCATCATCTAGGGCAATGAGTTTTTGGAAAAAATCTTTTATCGTAAAAGAGTGTAAAAAGGGTTCAATCTTTTCTTCTAAAATTGTTGTGAGGTTTTCCATTATCTCTTCTAATGATCTAAAACCAACCATAGCAGTTACAGGGGTAAGGGCAAAAAGGACTTCATCTTTTTGTCTATTATCTTTGTAATTTAAAAGGGAAGGATCTACACTACCCCGTTCGATACTCTCTCTTTCATACCCAGCTAATGCTTGTTCACTATTTGGGTGGACTTGTAGAGAAAGAGGATCTTGAATTGCTAATACTTTTAATAAGAATGGAATCTCATGACGAAATCTTTTTATGTGAGACTCTCCTAAGATTTGTGTTGGATGTGAGTCAATATAATCAGTTAAAGGGGTATCATCTATTACCAAAGATGAGACTCCCATGGGATGGGTTCCCATCCAAAGCTCTCCTTGAGGCTGATTACTTTTTCTTCTATTGAGTATTGAGGAGATAAAATAAGAGTCTCCCCACTCATATGGTTTAATCACACCATGTAATTTTATAATATCCATAGACCTAACACTTCCTTATGTTTATCGAGAGTATCATCACCTTACCATATCTAACAAAAAAGTGTACAGACGAACAAACACCCCCAAAGAACTCCTTGGGGGTGTAATTAATCACATAATTCTAATAGAAACTAGCCATCAATTCCTAAGTTAAATCGTATTGAAAGTGCATCTATTGGAGCATCTCCAATATTTATACCAGTTTCTCTCCAGTAATAAGCAGCATCTACATGCAGAATCAAGATATCAAATCCAGCACCAACTGACATATATCCTTTGTTTACACCAGCTCTGATATCAATTGCAGAGAGAAGTTTCACTTCAGCTCCTGCTCGTAGGTGATTCCAAATAGCTTGCTCATTATCTTCCATCTCTAGCATAAGACCTTCAACATCAACTAAATCTATCGCAATGGAAGGTTGTAAAATTCCAGATAGTCCACCAAGTTTTGGTGTCCAACCAAAGCCTACATCGAATGTGTAAGGAACCACTATGGTTGTTTCAGCTGAAGAAGAAGAGGTTGTACCTGTATAGATTTTCTCTTGAGAAACAAACTCTAACATTTCATTTACCCACGCACCAGCTTCATCATAATTTCTCATAGTGTAAGAGCCATTAATGTTACGCATTACACCACTAAGACTTAATCCTATAGGAAGGTTTACATTTACCCCTACATCGACTGGTATTGCATATCCAGCTGAAAGTTTATTCTCTTCAAGGAACTTCTGAAGGAAATCTACACTATCATCAAATGCAGTATTAATTATTCCAGGAGCACCTATTTTCTGTGTAAAAGCTTTGTAGGTAGGTCTTACAGTTGCACCAACATCTACACTTAAGACATTTGGAATAAAGTCAATGTTAAATCCAAGTCCAATTGAAGCTGCAGCATTCATTTCTAAAATAAAGTTTGCATCTGTTCCAGTATCAAGATTATGTAGTTGTTCTTGGATATGAAAACCTAAACCAAAACCACCACCACTAAACCCAAGAGCGATATCGGTGGTAAGAACATCTCCTTTATCAACAACGATTGTATCTAAGAGACTTATGCCCATCGAAGCGGTAGGCTCTGCTCCATCAACAAGGTCTTGAATTATTCCACTATCAAGGATGTTCTTTGCATTAAACACAGTAAGTGAGATAGCTGGAAGATACATACTAAATTTACCATTCGCTAAATTAGCTGGGTTCATATAGAGTGAATCAAGTCCCGTTGAAGTTGAAATCCCAGCTCCCCCCATTCCTTCTATTCTTGTGCTAGTTGGAACAAATGTGATCTCCTCTCTAAAGAAATCTGGGAAGGAGTAAGCCACTAGGCTACTACTCACAATAAGTAGCAATGTTAATCCAATTATTATTATTTTACGCATAATTTAGTCCTCCTCAATTTCATTTCTAAGGTCATCAAGAAAATCACGAAGCTCTTCTGTGATATCTTCAGTGTCAGGAATTGCTCTTGCTAATGCTAAGACAGTATCAAATATTGTTTCATATCGTGCATCAGACCCTACAGTTGGGGGTGTTTCTAAATAAGTAAAGAATGCAGTTTCCCAAGCAGGATGAAGATCTTCATCTAAGAAATACCATTCATCTCCAGTTGGTTCGGTTGTTACTCCACTATCTATATAACCTTTAGCAAGATTTAAAATTGTAGCTAATGTAGTTGGATACGTACTATGATTTTTTACTACATCTGGGATCAGTTGATTACTTGATGAAATTATCACAGCTGAAAGATAGTTAATGAGGTCTGAAAGTTTTGTTTCTTCTTCAGTTCCATCTAGGGATGAAGCCATTGTTTCATATGCTCTGCGTAATTTAGCAAAGTCTTTTGAAATATTTGTTACTTCTCCGTCAGTTACTTCTCCATCATTATCTGCATCTATCACCTTAAAGTACATATTAAATATAGGTTTTACATAGCCAAGAATCTCTTCCATATCAACATCATCAGGATCTGATCCATCTCTAGAGACCATTCGACTCATAGCCCGCTCATTAATAAGATCTTCTAATAAATCAGAAAGTGCAGA
>CAYVRR010000036.1:0-20838 GCA_964453215.1 uncultured Spirochaetaceae bacterium
TTGTAATGCATGTAAAAACTATAATAATATATTCATATGAATTACTAATTTTATCGTATAAAATGTCATAAGATAAGAGCCTATTTCTACATTAACAAATAATTAATTCATTTTAATCCTTTGTTAATTCGTACAAATTATTGATATATATACTGTCACTTATACCACTAGTGTGGTATTGTGAAAGTAAGTATTATAATTCGAGGTAGCGTAGTGAAACAAACATACTTACAAAGTACAGAGGAAACTTTAATGAAATGGATTCTCCCTTTCTTTATTGTTTCTTTAATATTTGGTTTTATAGCAATGTTTTTTACTCACCCTTCTGGTAGTTTTTTACTTCACGCATATCTAACCCTTATAGGGTCACTTCTTGTTCTGTCAATTATTGCACTTATCTTATATCGATATTCATTTCATAACATAGCCTCTTATCTAACCCTTCTTATCTCAATAATTGGGGTCTGGGCACCTATTTTATTTAGTGAACAAACTGGGTATCAAGACATATTTTTACTTTTGTTTCTCGTCCTTCCAATTTTATATTCAAGTGTAGTATTTCCACTTGCCTTCACTGTGACTTATACACTCGTGCAATTTGTTTTCATTTTCATAGTAGTGTTAGTCTCAATACATCTTACTCCTTTAGATAAAGTAAACATTCTCTTTTTTCTCGCTCTTGTCTCCTTTTTTAGTATCTTAACCAATTATCTTAATAAGCTAAAAAATAAAGAATTTCACGAAGAGTCTGTTTTAGATGAACTTACAGGATTATTTAATCGGCGCTATTTTAATGTAATGATGCATGATCTAATAGCAAAACGAGCTTCTACCAACTCTTCTTTTGGTCTTATCATGGCAGATATAGATAACTTTAAAAGCTACAACGACACATATGGTCACCCTGTGGGAGATGTGATTCTTAAAAATATTGCCAAAAGTTTAGCAAAAGAGGTGGGAGTTACTAACATGGTGTGTAGGTATGGGGGGGATGAGTTTGTTATCATCATCTCTGATTTCTCTAAAGAGGGCATATTTGAAGTTGCAAAGAATCTTCAAACGAGTGTTGGGGAGATTGATTACTCATTTTTACATACAAATATAACTCAAGTAACCCTCACTATGGGCCTCGCTATGTATCCCCTGAATGGATCTACTTTTGAAGAGATTATCGATTTTGCCGATAATAAGTTGATTGAAGCTAAACAGCTTGGGAAAAATAGAGTTGCCTATTAGATGATTTGAAAAGGGGTATTGCTGTTTAGCTTTGTCCACTTTCATAGCGAGTGAGAATAGGCTCAAAGAAAAAGAGAGAACATGTTCATTTACGATTGGTGAGATTGTGAAAGGAGAAGAAAAACTTGCTCTCCTATGAATGCTAAAAGACTAATAACAATAGTGCCACTAAGGACAAGGGCTGAGCTTCGTAAAGCGAGTCCACTAATAATTATCGTACCAAGTCCTCCTCCACCAATAACAGCAGCAATGGCAGCGGTTCCTAGATTAAGGATATAACTGTGCCTGATTCCAGTGAGAATCATATCCCATGCTGCGGGAAATTCTGCAATCCAAAGCTGCTGAAAAGGAGTCATTCCCATCCCGGTAGCAGATTCCTTCACCTCTGATGGAACACCATTGAAACCTACGACAGTATTCCCAAGAATAGGGAATAACGAGTAGAGAAATAGAGCAAGCAAAGCAGGTTCCCAACCAAAACCAAGCACTGGATACGCAAGAATAATTACAGCTGAAGGGGGAAATGTTTGAATAAATGAGTTTAACTTCAAAATAATTACTTGAAAGTCTTCACCACTTTTTCGAGTAACTCCTACTCCAATAATAATTCCTACTAGAGAGGATAATGCTGTGGCAGCAAGGGTGAGCACTATATGTTCGCCTGTCATTTCTAAAATAGTTTTTCTAGAGTGAGTATATCTTCCATCTAACGGGAAAAGAAACGAGAGAATTGTAGTTTGTACCTGGACAGAGAGGATATAGAGTAGAAGTAGAGAAATGAGGAAAACAAGCAACCAAATTCTTCCTACTAGAGGGATCTTTTTAACTTTGGCTGATCTTTTGAATATGTTCAAATTTCACCTCCCCACTTAGTCTCCCATTTTCATCAACAACTGCAGCAGAAGGGAGTCCCAAATTGAGAATCTTAGAGACACACTCCTTCAAAGAGGAGTACTGCTGTACTGTATGTCTGCCACTTTCAATAGTGCGCTTAATAATAGCTTCTCCCACTCTCGTGTATCCTGCAATAGGTTCTCCTTGATCATTAATTTGCCAATAGGTACTACTTGAACACTCTTTTAAAATCTTGATGGCGTCATACTCAGTACCACTTAATGCTTTGACAATGAGTCGATCAGCTGTAAGGAGGGTAAGGCGTTGGAGGGATCGGTCAGGACCTAAAAAACGCTCTACAAATTCGTGTGTAGGATGAGCTAAGATTTCTTCTGGGGTATTAGATTGAACAATCTTACCATCTTTCATGATAACAAGAAAATCTGCTAGTCTAATTGCTTCATCAAGATCATGAGTGACAAAAACAACAGTCTTTCGTAATTTGCGCTGTATGCGAATAAACTCATCCTGTAGTTGCTCTCTATTAAGAGGATCTACTGCACCAAAGGGTTCGTCCATAAGGAGCATGGGAGGATCTGCCCCTAATGCACGGGCAAAACCAATCCTTTGAGCCTCTCCACCTGATAGCTCGCTAGGGTATTTTTTACGATATATCTCGGGTTTGAGCCTTACGAGGTTGAGTAATTTCTCTACACGCTCACCTCTATTTTCCTTAGGCCAACCTAAAAGACGAGGGACAAGGTCAATATTCTCCTCTACACTCAAGTGAGGCATAAGGCCAACAGATTGTATTGCATACCCCATCCTTCTTCGAAGGTCAGTCACATTCAGATTTTGAATTGATTCATCTAAGTAATTGATGCTCCCTGTATCAAATTTTACTAAAGCATTGATGCATCGTAATGTTGTAGACTTTCCACATCCACTTGGCCCGATGATAACAGTTACTCTATTGGCAGGGATGGAGAGGGAGACATCTTCTAATGCTGTAATATCTCCATATTTCACCCTAATAGTATCAAGCGAAAGAAATGTGTGGGTGTCAGTAAGGATAGGGTGGCTATGGTGTTTTTTCATCACTGTTGATCCTCATTATATATACTTGTTTTATTATCCATTTCCTACTGCCTTTTTTCTTAGTGGTAATGGCGTTACAAGACGTATGAATATCTGGAAAATGCGGTCACTTACAACAGTCAGTGCAATGATGAGCAACATACCTAAAAGGACCAAATCTACCGAGGCCTGACCAAGCCCCTCAAATACCAACACCCCAAGACCATCGCCGCCGATAAGTTTAGCTAAAGTTGCATTACCGATAGTTTGAATTAAAGCGACCCTGATACCGTGTAGGAGTCCAGGAGCTGCTAAAGGAAATCGCACAAGGCGCCACATTTGAAATGAATTCATCCCCATCCCTTTCGCTGCTTGAATGACAGAGGTGTCAATACTGGAGAAGGCAGTATAGCTATAGCGGATGACAGGATAGAGGGCATAGGTGCTTAGGGCGATGATAGCAGGGGTATTTCCAATCCCCTTGATACCCATATCTCGTAAAAAAGGGAATGTTCTAGAAAGAGCTGCTAGTGGAGTAATCAATAACCCTAATAATGCGATACCAGGAATGGTTTGTAGCAAGTTAAGAAAAGGAAATACAATCTTCTTAACTCTCCTATTTTGAAAACTAGCCAAGGCAAGTGGGATTCCTATAACAATACTTATGCTAAGACTGATGAAGGTAAGGCGAATGTGGGCCAATATCTCTTGCGTGATGCGACTTCCGAGGTTTACCCCCTCTAACACAATACCTAGACGATTGTAAAAACCTTTTGAAGCTACTATGCCTAGAAGAACTGCTACAAGGACTATTCCTAATATATCGTAGAACTTCATGTTCGGTTTCATGAGAAAGATTATTATTACTGCAGTCAAATATAGATACAATCCAATAGATGGACTATATCTTGAAAGCTTTCCTAAAGATTCACCCACACCTGGCCCAACTATGGCAAGGACCATGAGAGGGGAAAATAAGCCTAACACTCCAGCTAAAGAAAGAAATAGTTGTGATAACCACCTCTTTTGAATGAATGCATAAAGGATAATGAGAAATGGGGAAAGCGAGAGGAAAAAGATACAAAGAGGACCTAGTGAAAATAGCCCACTCGCAATCTCCTGTGAAATCCTGTTTTCACGAGCTACATAGAAGGGGAAAAAAGCACTTGCTATGAATAATGTGAGGGCCATTGTTGATAGTTTTTGTTGATAATTAAGTCGATACACAGTACTATTCACTACTACTCCATTAATAAATTTTCTTGCCTTTGAGCATCTGTTTTGCAATGCTTTTTTGTTACAAACTCTTCTCCTATTGCAAAGATACCCTCATAAGAATACATAATCAAGAACAAAGGGTGAAACTATAATAAGAATCGACACTTCAGAAAAAGGTAAAGAGAGTAATCTGTGTAAAGAGTAATTACTTCTTCAATTATCTTGTTCTTAAAAAGTTTTGAATTAATGCTCTTAGTATGCTTCTTCCACCCCCCCCATTTTAATTTTCTCTATCTCTCATATTGGCGTAAAAATCAATCATACCTTGCCTTTGAGTATACATATTTATATATTCAGAAAATAGGGTTGACTTCTCTTTATACTCATGTAAAGGAGAATAGATAGAAATAGATAAGAAATAATGAGTGGTCTAGGAATAACTCTCCTACACCCGGTAGAAAAAGAAAAAGGGTGCAAATTGAAGGTATACCAAACAAAAATAAATAATATAGATGTATACTTAGATATACATGGACCCTCTTATCTACAAGGATAAAATGAATAATATGAGATATTATGATTTTTGCATATAATACAAAAGTATGGAGGTACTTATGAAAAAATTACTTATACAGGGTTTTTCCCTTCTCGTCATGATCACACTCTTTGCCCTTCCCCTCTCAGCTGGAGGAAGTTCTGAAAAGAGCGATCAAGTAGAAATTATCGTTGGTTCTAAGATCGACACAGAAGGTGCGCTACTTGGTAGTATGATTGTTATGCTACTCGAAAATGAAGGATTAAAAGTTATCGATAAAACTCAAACAGGAACTTCTGAAATTGTTCGCTCTGCAATCCTTGCTGGAGAAATAGACATTTATCCAGAATATACTGGTAGTGGATATTATTTCTTCCCAGGAAAGAGTGAATTTGATTTATGGAAGGATTTAGAAAAAGGATATAATAAGGTAGCTCAATTAGATAAGGAAGCGAATAATATTATTTGGCTAGAGCCAGCTCCCGCTAATAATACCTGGGCAATATCAGTGAGAAATGATCTTGCTCAAAGTGCTTCCCTCTCAACATTAGAAGATCTCGCTCGGTATATAAATGAGGGGGGAGAGTTTAAAATTGCAGCAAGTGAAGAATTTGTATCAGATGAACCTGCTCTTCCTAGTTTTGAAAAAGGGTACGGGTTTAAGCTTCGTGGAGACCAACTCTTAGTATTTGCAGGGGGTAATACAACTCTCACTGAAACAGCTGCAGCCTCTGGTCAAGAAGGGGTAAATGCTGCCATGGCCTACGGAACAGATGGTCAACTTGCAGCTCTTGGATTGAAAGTTCTCACCGATACTAAGAATATTCAGCCAGTCTATGCACCAGCGCCTGTTATTAGAGGAGAAGTTTTAGATAAGAGCCCTCAAATTAGGAATATCTTAGGGCCTGTATTTAAGAGTCTTGATCTTATCACTCTCCAAACTTTAAATAGCCGTGTAGCTGTTGAAGGACAATCTCCAAAGAATGTGGCAAAACAGTATCTCAAGGAGAAAGGTTTTCTCTAAGAAGGAGCAACATTAGCTATAATAACATCTATTAAAGAGGCCGTGTAGAAGGTTAAAAGTACCATTCCTCACGGCCTCTATAATGATCACTTATACCTATACATTATATAGATAAGGTAAAAATGATAATAAAAAAGGTTGTTGCATAAGTTAAAACAATTACTTATGCAGCAACCCATACTAAATTACCCAACTTGGTATTTACCAGAATCGATGGTAATAGGTCATTCTAGGTCTCATGTAAAAGTGAGAAAAATCAGATAATGAATTTACTTTCCATGCTAAGGACGCAAGCAAGAACGCTGATATCAAAACTGATGTTCCTGAAATAACAAGTCCTATCACAGCAAGAACTTTTGCAGTATGGTTCATATCATTATTAAAATATTTCCTTGACTGCCTTACTTGGTAGAGCGCGATAACTCCTAAAATTACTCCTAAGAGTCCTCCAAGACCGAATACCATAAAGGGAGATAGAATTGCAAAGATACTGAGAATGAGAGCTGTAATTGAGTGCATGTCATAATAGGGGAGGTGTTTTATTTCCCCAACATCTTCCATCTCTTCAACTTCAACATTCACTTCTTCACTGATTGTCTCTTTTGGGGTTACCTTTTCTTTTTCATCTTTTTTTGTTTCTTTATTATCCACAGTATTCCTCCTACAAGATATACGTTGTCTCTATCTATATAATACAAATAGAGGTAGCTAAAGGCAACTGATAGGTAAGGTGAAGTGTATGATATACATCAACTTATGGTAAAGATTGGGTAAAGATATGCTTATCTCTTCATATAAGTGGTTTTTAGTGATGGTACTATGTTATTACCTATGTAAGTAGTACTGACTCTTATCTCATAATCACAAGACGATTGTTATATATAAAGGTGTGTAGGGGCGTTTCATAGAGAGAGGTGAGAAGATCACTTGTGAACCCATCCTTCATTGAGCCTGAAAACAGGAGCTTCCCTTTTTTAATCATCATCACTTCATCAGCAATATCTGCTGCAATGGAGGGATCATGAGTAGTAAAAATGAGTGTAATCCCTTTTTCTTTTAGGGAAGTGAGAATCTCTAAGACTCGTGCTGTGTTACCAGGGTCAAGTGCACTTGTTGGCTCATCAAGTAATATAACTTTAGGTTGTTGAGCAAGAGTTCTCGCTAGAAGAAGGAGTTGATGCTCCCCACCACTTAAGGTTGTAACTTGTCGATGAGCTAATTCTTCAAGTCCAACTTGAATAAGGGCATCATAGGCGATATCAATATCAGTTTGGGAGGGGCTTTTCATATGATGAAGATAGGGAGATCTGCCAAATAAGACATACTCAATTGTTTTAAAGGCAAACCTTGATTTCTCCTCTTGTGGGACAAGTCCTACACTCATCCCCAACTCTTTTTTTGTATAGGAGGAAAGAGGTTTATCATATAATAAGATGCTTCCACCACTAAAACTCCTAAAGGAGAGGAGTAAGTCCATAAGTGTAGATTTACCCGCTCCATTTGGCCCAAGGAGGGCTGTTGTTGTGCTGTGTTTAATTGAAACATCTATTGAGTCTATCGCAATGAGGTTATTGCTCTCATATGTGTAAGAGACATCTTGTAAGATATATGCATACTCACTCATAAGTTAACCTCTGATTGCTTACTACTAAGGATAAAAATAAAAAGAATTGCACCAAATAAACTTGTAATAATCCCTAAAGGGATTTCACTTGGTAACAAAGTTCTTCCAATAGTGTCACATATCAGTAAAAAAAGGGCACCCATTACCATCGACCCCCCTAATGCATACCGAGAATCACTTGTAAATAACCTCCTTGAAAGGTGGGGAATAATAAGGCCAACCCACGATATAAGGCCTGCCACTGAGATAATTGCAGTTGTTGCAACAGTTGCAATAAATAATAAAAATATCCTCTCCCTAGCAACCTTTATTCCAAGAGTGTGACCTGTTCTATCTGGTAAGGAGAGCAGGTTAATTCTCCACCTTAAGATAAAAAGAATGATAAGAGAGATGAGCATAATAGGGGCAACTGTGAGTGCTTTACTCCAGCTGCTGTTATAGAGTCCCCCCATCATCCAAAAAGTAATTTCAGCTAAACTTGTCATAGGATCTGCTAATACTTTTACCACTGAAAGGAGAGAGCTAAAAATCGCACCAACTGCAATCCCAGCTAACACAAGACGGAGAATCCACCCTCCAAATCTGAACTTACGGGCAATGTAGTAGGAGAGAAAGAGGGCAATAAGGGCAAAAAAAGTTGCACTAAGTTGAACAAATATAGAAGATGCTCCAAAAAAGACAATCACAAAAGCTGCCCCGAAGGCAGCTCCTTGAGAAACTCCCAAGAAACCTGGCTCAACGAGGGGATTCGCAAAAAGCATCTGAAAAACAAACCCAGCACTAGCAAGTGATGCTCCACCTAGGATTGCGAGAAGAACACGAGGTAAGCGAACATGGAGTAACACCTTCATGATAAGGGGATCTGAAGCAATATTATAGATTGGAATAAATCCAACACGAGGGTAGCGCCCAATGAGGAGGGAGATAATAGTAGTACATGTGAGAATTAAGGAAAGAAGAAGTAATCTCTTTGAATACTTCTTCATTAATCTCGTATATATTCTTGTCACAAACAATCATTCCTTATTTGAGTGAAGCCTTATATAAATCAATTAACCTTTCTAACACAGCTTCATCACGTATGCCATACATCTCTTTGTAGAAAGAATAGACTTCGTCACTCATAGTACTATCATGAAAAAGAGTGGGATGAATAGTACGTGCTAACCATTGTAAAGCCAAGATCCATCTACTATTGGGTTGGAAATAGTTCACATAATCAGAAGGTGCTAAAAAAACTTGTTTCTCCTTAACAGCTTTCAACTCTTTGTATTCACTCGATGAGTAGATTTGATGAAGAAAGGAGTCCCCTTTTGTCTTATAGGAGACTATAATGATGTAATCTGGATTCCATGATGCAATTTGTTCAAAAGAGATAGTAGACCAACCACCTGATGGTTCATCGAGGGTAACCACTTTGCCTCCAGCTTTTACAACAAGCTCACTTTGCATCCAGTTTTTAGGGGCAATACTAAAAGAGGTAATATTATTGGTATTACTCCCTTGAAGTACTAAAACTGATGGGCGCTTTTCCCCTTTCACTTTTTGAACAACTTCTTCTTCTCTCCTTGAAATTTCACGAACTACATATTCTGCCCTTTGTTCCTCTTGAAGAAGTTTTCCTAGTTCAATTATTTCACTTTTCCAACTCTCCATACTCTCTAAATCGAGTGCAAATAGGGGAATATTGAATTGAGCGACAAGAGGAGCAATATCTTTTTTGTTTCTCGATTTTGTTAATATGAGCTCAGGGTTGATCCGAAGAATTTCTTCAGCTCCAACTTGTTGTCCAAGACGCTCTGTAGCATGTGCTTTTGGAACAATAAGTGAGAAAAAATCACCAAGGCCTTGATCTGTTTTACTCATTGTCACCTTCATCTCTTTTGCTGTTGGAAAAAGATAGAGCGCATCTGCTGGCATCATAGCAGCTTTACCAACAATAGCAATTGAGTTAAGTGGATGGACTACCTGTACCTCATCGTTAAAAGAATCTGTAGCAATCACAGTTGTTTTATCATCTTTCGTTTCATGTTGGCCACTAGCAAAAAGGGCGACAATAGAGCCTAGTAGTATTATTCCTATTACACAAAGAGATTTCTTTCTTTTCATCTTTTTTTGACCTCACCTTATCTCTTACTTAGTATCTGTATGTATCTATCATACCAATATGTTTCTAGAAACACAATGGAAATATCTATAATTAATTCACCTCTTCTTGATAATGAATCTATTTCGGAGTAATCTATGATTCATAACATAAAGGGTTTTAACAGTATGAGTAAAAAAGCAATTATAAAAGAGATAGAAAAAGCAAAACTGGCACAAAGACTCCTAGAAATGAGCTCTGTAGAGAAACGAAATCAGATGCTTCAACTCATTGTGGAAGCAATTTCTTCATCAATGTCCACCATTGTTGAAGCAAACAACAAAGATATTGAAGAGGCAAAGAAAAATAATATCTCCCCTGTTCTCATTAAAAGACTCACCTTTGACGAAAAAAAGATTACTCAAACTCTCACCGGAATAAGGGAAGTAATAGCTCTACCAGACCCATTAAGTGGGGTGAGGGTGAGACGATTATTAGATGATGGATTGGTACTTGAGCAAATTAATGTTGCAATTGGAGTCATTGGAATGATTTTTGAGTCTCGCCCCGATGCCCTTGTCCAAATTATCTCACTTGCCCTAAAAAGTGGAAATGCAATTGTATTAAAAGGGGGTAAGGAAGCCCTTCATACAAACGAAACACTTGTTAAGATAATTAAAGAATCATTACAAATTACTCCCCTTAAAGGAGACTGGATAGTTCACCTCACGAGCCGAGAAGATGTGGGTGTTATTCTAAAACTTCACGAAAGTATTGACCTTCTAATACCAAGGGGATCAAATGAATTTGTCCAATACATTATGAAAAACTCCTCAATTCCTGTCCTTGGCCATTCAGATGGCCTGTGTTCAATGTATATTGATAAAGAGGTAGATATAGATCTTGCCCTTAAAGTTGCTGTTGATTCAAAATGCCAATACCCAAGTGTCTGTAATGCAATAGAGACACTCCTTGTTCATGAAGATGTTGCTCATCAATTCATACCCCTCTTTAAAACTCTCACAGATCCATACAACCTCATCATCCATGGAGATGATGCAACGTGTCATCTCATTGAAGCAATTGAAGCAACAGAAGCAGATTGGGATAGTGAATATCTTGATTATGAAATTGCTATTAAAGTTGTCTCATCAATAGAAGAGGCAATAGAACATATTGCTAAACATGGCTCAAAACATACAGATTGTATCGTCACTCTCAATAGGCAAAATGCCCAACTTTTTATGCGGATGGTTGACTCAGCAGATGTGTTTCATAACTGCTCCACCCGGTTTGCCGATGGCAATAGATTTGGACTTGGAGCTGAAGTTGGAATCAGTACACAAAAGATCCATGCCAGGGGCCCTGTTGGACTAGAAGGCCTTGTGACAACAAAATGGCTCCTTAGTGGCTCTGGTCACATTGTGGCAGATTATGAGAAGGATAGTACATACAAACATGAAAATATGAGTACTACAGGGCCATCCTTTGTTGAGGTAGAGCTATAATGCAAAGAAATCTTAACAACATAAAACGGGTAGTGGTTAAAGTTGGAACTGCCCTTATTAGTAACAAAGATGGAATAGTATTAGAAAAAATTAATGATGTTGTAAAGGGTATCGTAGAATTAAGAGCTCTAGGAATATCAGTACTCCTTGTTACAAGTGGAGCTGTAGGACTTGGAGCTAAAGAGTTAAAACTTCCCAACAAAGTAAAAACCGTTGTTATGAGACAAACCTGTGCTTCCATAGGGCAGCCAATCCTTATGAGTCACTATAGAGAGGCATTTAGTGCTCATGGTGTTGTATGTGCCCAAGTTCTTATCACTAAAACAGAACTCAATGATAGAAAAACATTTGTGAACTTAAAAAACTCAGTCACATCCCTTTTAGATAATGGTGTTGTCCCTATCTTTAATGAAAATGATAGTGTTAGTACAGATGAAGTTGGAACAGCAGTTGGAGATAATGATAGGCTCAGTGCCTTTGTTGCGAGTAAAATTGATGCACAGCTGTTGATACTCCTTACTGACATTGATGGACTTTACACAAAAGATCCAAAAGTAGATAAAGAAGCCCACATCATCCATGAAGTAGAAGCAATAACTGATGATATTATGAAAAGTGCTGGAAAAGCTGGCTCAATGCATTCAACCGGTGGTATGAAAACAAAACTACTAGCAGCCCGTATTGCCTCTTACGCAGGGTGTGCTACAGTAATAGCAAGTGGAGAGGAGCCATCCATCCTCTCATCTATTATAAAAGGGGAGAGGGTTGGGACCTATTTTGCCCCCTTAAAAAGGATGCATCAACGGCCAAGGTGGATATTAAACACCGCTCCAAGTGGTACCATTTGGATTGATGATGGGGCAGTGGAAGCATTAAAAAATCACAAAAGCCTCCTTCCTAGTGGTATCATACGAGTTGAAGGGACATTTGCAGCTGGAGAAGTTGTCATGATTAATAAAATAGCTAAAGCTGTTCCATATTATAATAGTAGTGAAATTATTGAAAAAATTGGATCTAATAGTAAAGGAGATATGAGTATATCAAAAAAAGGGAGAGCTGATGTGATATTCCGCCCAGAGGATATCATGTTTATAGACAATTTATGAACAATTATCATATATATCGAAATAAACAAGATATTGGAAAAAGAATCCGATACCTTCATAGTGAAGAGCCTTTAAGTATCGCCATTATTGCAGTAGATGATGGAGAGCTCCTTATTGATGCAATCTCCTATTATGAGGGAACCTTCTCATCTCCTTTGTATATTCTCATGTTTGAAGAGATGGGAAATATTTCTCAATTAAGGATGAGTTTTCCATCAATCTCATTTATTGTTTTTAACCAGCCCCTTAGCACTGCTACTATGATAAATGTGATGGCAAATGAGTGTTATACAACATACTTTTTTGTCACTCGATCCGATTTACATGTAATAGATTGTGATCTTGATTCTATTATTGCCCAATTTAATAAAGGGCCTAAACCAGCCCTCATTACCCCCCTTCTTGTAAACAAGAATGAGGAGCCTATTCCCGTAGTGCAAGTTCCCCATAAAGAGGGGCATGTTATTAATCCACTCCCATTTTTTCCCACACACGAAAAAGAATCTACCCTCTACCCCTATTTAGGACTTGGGATGTATGAAAGAGCCCTCTTTCAGCGACTTAGAGGATATGATGAACTCATTATTGGAGAGTATTGGCAATTTCTCGATTTTGGTCTTCGTGTGTGGCTTTTTGGATACACCATCTACACCCACTCTTTTATAAAGCTAAAATTTCCCTTTAGACAGCTCATCATTGAAAATAGAAGTGAAACAGCGAGTATGAAACGAGTCCTCACAAAAGCCCTTGGAGTGAGACAAATCAATGGAAAAAATTATATAAAAAGAATTGGACGGTATACAGACGCATCCTATATAAAACATGAAATGAATACCCGAATTAGTCTCTATAAATGTGATTTCAATGAATTGATGAGTGAATGGGTAGCTCCAGTAGTACAGGAGGGTGAATGAAAAGAGGGGCTCTGTTTTTTATCTTTATCATATTGGGCCTGTCATTATGTGCAACCCCATATTCATTTCCCTTGAGTGTGGTTATCATAGACCCAGGGCATGGAGGGGTAGACCCTGGAGCTATTGGCTATGATGGCTCTTATGAAAAAGATGTCACCCTTGCAATTTCATTACGACTTGCCCAAATCATTGAAAAAGAGAGTGACCTCCTCGTTATTCTCACACGAACAGATGATAATTATCTCACCTTAGAAGAGCGGGTGAAAATCAGTAATACAACCTTTCCAGGATGGGATAAAAGTGCCATCTTTATCTCAATTCATGTAAATGGATCTACAGAAAGTATGGCCAAAGGGTATGAGTTTATTGTAAGGGAGAGTCACAAAAGCCCCCCCTTTTTTACAAAGGAGAGTGCTAATTGGTTTTTATCCTATACATCTAATTTCTCAACTTCTCATTTAAGGAGAGAACTTAATCAAAAATCCTACACACTTGCCCACTATATCTCTAAAGCATTCAAAGAGGGGTTTAAGGATGCAAAGTATCGGGGAATCAAAGAACTCGATTTGTATGTAACAAATAATAATGTGTGGCCAAGTGTCTTAGTTGAAGCTGGATTTATTACAAACAAAGAAGAGGGCCTCCTTATGAAAGATCCCTCCTGGATTGATGAGGTTGCCCAATATATATACAGAGGCATTGAATACTATATGCTATAGTTTTTCTCGTAAACTCTCTTTCTTCTCTTTTGCTTCAATCACTAACTGAGTCTTTAATTGTTTGAGCTCTTTGGAGAGCGAAACCTTATAAATGTGGGGGTTAATCATCCTTTTGTGAGATTGGTGGAAAGACTCTAGGTTTTGCACTACTTCTTTTTGTATTGTTTGGAGAGTTTTGTTCTTTCCAACTTTCACACCATCTTTTACATACAGGGTGAGCATTGGTTTCATCGTATAATATTTTGAATGCTTTAACGTAAAATAATCTGCAGCAATGGATGGGTGGTGAAACACAACATCTTCACCCTCCTGTATCCTTTCAGAATCTAATGTAATTAAATCTCCTAATGCTAGTCCATCTTTATCAAAGAATCTGTATACCTGCTTCCTCCCTGGGTTTGTAGCTTTCTCAAACGAGTTACTAATTTTCATTACAGGGAGGAGGGGAGTCCCTTTTTTACATATAGCAGAGAGTTTATAGACCCCATTTAAAGAGCTTTGACTTCCCCCTGTTACCAGGTGGGTTCCAATTCCATAGGCATCTATTGGAACTTCATCAGCAACAAGTGTTTCAATAATCTCTTCAGTAAGATCATTACTAGCTACTATTTTACTATCAGTAAGTCCATGGTCATCTAACTTTTTGCGAATCTCTCTCGATAAATAACTTAAATCTCCACTATCGAGTCGCACACTAATGTGCTTACCTCTCTTTTGTAGCTCTTTACCAACTATAATTGCATTATCGATGCCACTACCTAAGGTGTCATAGGTGTCAATTAACAACACTGCATTATCTGGATAGAGGTGAGCATATGTTTGAAAAGCCTCTAATTCACTCTCATAGCTCATAACCCATGAATGGGCCATTGTCCCAGAAACTGGAATGTCACACACTTTCCCAGCGAGGGTGTTACTTGTTGATGTACATCCTCCAACATAGGCGGCACGAGAAGCGCTTAGTGCCCCATCAGGCCCTTGGGCTCGACGAAGTCCAAACTCCATAAGAGGTGCACCTTTGGCGGCTTTGGCAAGGCGGGATGCTTTTGTTGCAACAAGGGATTGAAAGTTAATTGTATTAAGAAGCATCCCTTCAATAAGTTGAGCCTCTACAAGGGTTGATTCAACACGAATAAGGGGTTCTCCTGGAAATACAATAGAGCCCTCATCCATAGCATACATGTCACCTGTGAAAGTAAAGTGAGTTAAATAGGTGAGAAAATCTTCATCAAATTGATTAAGATTTCTCAGATACTTAATATCTTGTGTACTAAAAGAAAAATTCTCAATTCGTTTTATCAAATCATGAAGACCTGCAAAGACCACATATCCCCCATTATAGGGGTTAGTTCGGTAAAACATATCAAACACAACTCGTGGGTTATTGTCACTTTTTATATACCCATACATCATTGTAAGCTCATAAAAGTCGGTCATTAATGCAGAGTCTTTCATGCTTTTCCCCCTATTTCTTTATCTTTTTTATTCCCATATATGGGATAAGAGCTGATGGGATACTAATTGAGCCATCACTTTGTTGAAAGTTCTCCATAATAGCGACCATTGCTCTACTTAGTGCGAGAGCTGTTCCGTTTAACATGTGGACAAACTTTGTTTCTCCCTCTTTTGTTTTATAGCGAACTTGTAATCGTCTTGATTGGTAGTCAGTACAATTACTTGTACTTGTTACTTCCCCATACTCTCCACTATCTCCCCTTCCTGGCATCCACGCTTCAATATCAAATTTACGGTATGCTGGAGCGCCAAGGTCTCCTGTGCAGGTATCAACGATGCGATAGGGTATTTCAAGACCCCTAAATATCTCCTCTTCTATGGTGAGAAGTTGTTGATGGATTTGATCACTTTGTTCAGGTGTGCAATAGACGAACATTTCAACTTTTGTGAATTGATGCACCCTATAGAGCCCTTTTGAATATTGACCCGCTCCTCCGGCTTCCCTTCTAAAACAGTGACTTAGTCCAGCATATCGGATAGGGAGGTCTTCCTCTTTAAGGATTTGTCCTGCGTGGTAGCCACCAAGGGTTATTTCAGCTGTTCCCACTAGGCACGTATTTGTTCCTTCAATTGTGTAGATGTTAGACTCTTCTCCTCGAGGATTAAATCCAATCCCTTCTACTATTTCTTCTTTTGCAATATCTGGGGTGATGGTGAGGGTGAAATTATGCTCCCTTAAAATATCTATTGCATAGCGTTGAAGGGCAAGTTCAAGTAAGACAGCATCGTTTTTAAGATAATAAAACTTAGCTCCACTTACCCGAGTTGCAGTTTCAAAGTCGATAAGATCAAGGTCCTGTCCAAGTTGGACATGGTCTTTAGGGGTAAAGGTGAATTTTCTAATTTTCCCCCACTTTTTTATCTCTTTGTTATCTACATCTAAAGAGCCAATAGGGGCATCTGGATGGGCATAGTTTGGAATTTGTTTCACAAGTAGCATATACTCTTTTTCTACATCACTAAGGGTAGATTCTACTGTTGCAATTTCCTCTTTCAGCTTCTTTCCCTCTTCAATTAAGAGAGCTCTCTCACTTGATGTCACTTTTGATTTCATTTTTTGAGCATTTTCATTTCTTTCTCGTCTCAATTTCTCATTGTGCTGAAGGAGTTGACTTCTACTCTCTTGTAGAGAGAGCACCTTATCTAAATCTACTTTCATTCCTCTGTTCGTGATATTTTGAGCAATCTCATCTTTTCTTTCTCGTATCTCTTTTACATCAATCATTATCTTTCCTTCTTAATTACTTCTTTGGTTAATTATTTTTATCTAGTTGAATTGCTTTATGTGCTGCCGAAATCACACCATCCATTACAGCGCTCTCAAAATTAGCACCACTTAATGCCCTCATCATCTCAATTGTTGTCCCCCCAGGACTACACACTTTTGTAATGAGCTCACTTGGACTCTCATCGGTCTCTTGTATAAGATGGGCTGCACTTAGGGCAGTATCTACAATAATAGAGAGTGCTTTATGGTATGAGAGTCCACTATAGACGGCACCTTGGGCCATATTATGAAAAAGGGAGAACATCATAGCAATACCAGAGCCACTTATTCCAATGAAGGGGGCAAAGAGGGACTCATCAATAACATGAACTTCTCCAAAACTATTTCCTATGTTCTTTGCCATCAGTACAAAATCTTTATCACAAGAATCTTCAAATGAGAGAGCTGTTACACTTTTCCCAATAACAGAGGCCATATTTGGCATAAAGCGTACGACATGAGGGGTATTAAGGTTTTTAGTAAGTATCTTTAGTGGAACTCCCGCTGCAATACTAATATATTTTTTATCACTGTGGTGAGATAATGAATCATACAGGGAGGGGAGTACTTGAGGTTTTACAGCTAAGATGATGATGTGGGACTCATTTACTACTTCATCATACTTTTTATAGGTTACCCCATAGGTCGAAGCAACAGTTTGAGCCACCTCTTGTAGGGCATCATAGATGAGAATTTTGTATTCATGTTGCTTTGCCAATTGTGCAATGATTGCACTACCCATATTACCACATCCAATAAAGCCAATCGTTGCCATCAATTTTCTCCTTTATTCCAGCTCAGGCGATGTAAGGCCCCTTTTGTATTAAGGTGCCGAAAATTGTGTTGCCGTTGCCACTCATACGCCCCTATAGCTACACTATTAGATAAATTTAAGCTTCGAGTCTCATCAATCATAGGAATTCGTATACTTCTTGTAGGATAATCTACTAAAATTGATTCAGCAATCCCTTTGCTCTCTTTTCCAAATATGATGTACGAGTCCCTCTCAAATTGAGCATCTGTATAGATTATTTCACTTTTTGTTGTAAAAAACCACAGATTTGATGAACTGTGAGTTTCTAGAAATGAGGAAACACTTTTGTGCTGTATCACCTCTACATCTTTCCAATAATCTAATCCAGCCCGCCGAACACTTTTTTCATCTACCTTAAATCCAAGAGGGTGTACAAGGTGGAGGGTGGCTTTAATAGCTGCACAAGTTCTTGCTATATTGCCAGTGTTTTGTGGAATTTCAGGTTCAAAAAGGACGATATGAAGAGCCATGAGGGATACCCCTTGTATTATGAGTGAACTACACCTCTTACTTTATCAAATTAGATGCTCTTGGTGCAATAGAGTCATCACTTTTGATCTTTATATTCTAAGGTAGTTGCTTTTGTGACCGTAGAACCTTTCTCTTGAAGGGCAAGTACTGCCTTTTCAACCTTTCTTTTTTTATGATAGGCATCTTCAAAAAGGAGCCCTTGCTCACTCATCTTTCCCTTTTTTACATCTTGAAGAGCTACCCCTATGAGTCTAATTGGAGTAATTTTGTCCCATTTTTTTAAAAACAAAGAGAGTGCTACATGATAAATTTCTTCACTTGAGAGTATTTGAGATGAATGGGTTATTTGACTTGAAACATAGGAAAAATCTGCATAGCGAATTTTTATGGCAACAGTCGATGAGTGTACATCTTCTAAAAGGGCTCTAAACATCACTTTTTGACTCAGTTCGAGGAGGTGGAAGGTGAGAATGTTTTCATCAATAGTATCTTCATGTAACGTAGTTTCATTACTAATAGAGTGGCTTTTAGATTCTGTTTGATACAGTCCTGGGTCAATTCCTCGAGAGACGCTGTAGAGGAAATTACTTGTGATATCACTAAACCTATTCGTTAACTCACCAAGTGTATACTTACGAAGCTCTGTCGTTGTTTTTATGTTATAGCGAGTGAGTTCTTTGAGTAAAACTTTTCCAATGCCAGGAATTTTTCTTAACGGTATCATGTCAATAAATTCTATCTCTTTACTTTTAGAGACTCTACACAATCCATTTGGTTTATCATAATCACTTGCAAGTTTAGCAATTAATTTTGATGAACCAATTCCAACTGAAATGATCAGCCCTGTTTCATCATATACCCTCTTTTTTAAAAGAGCTCCCCCCTCTCTAGGGATCCCAAAAAGGCGAGTTGTACCACTCATATCTAAAAATGCTTCATCAATAGAAATTTGTTGCACAGTTGGACTGAAAGAGGAGAGGATAGTAAATATCTGTTTACTCACCTCTACATAACGAGCCATTCGAGTGGGAACATATATTCCATGTGGACACAGTTTTTTAGCCATAAAAATTGGCATAGCTGAGTGAACTTTAAACTTTCTTGCTTCATATGAGCAGGCACTTACAACCCCTCTATTACTCGAGCCCCCTACAATCACAGGTTTATTTCTATACTCAGGGTGATCTAGTTGTTCAACTGAGGCATAAAAAGCATCCATATCTACATGAAACCATACACTTTCCATCACTCACCTCATCTGTAATGTATGATGAATCAATCGAGTAAATAATTCTTGTAAAGAGAATCCCTTTTCCATCATAAGATGGGGATAGATACTGGTAGTGGTGAGACCTGGAATTGTATTTATTTCATTAAAATAGATCTTCTCATCGTGTAGCTGATAAAAGAAATCTACTCGAGCAAACCCTTCTAGCGAGATAGCTTCACTAAGGTGTGTAACATATTGTTGTATTAATGATGAGATAGCAGGTTTAAGGGTAAAAGATGAGTCTATGCTAAAGGGGGTGTCACTAAAGTATTTTTGTTTGTAACTTAGAATATGGGGGTTTTCAGTTTTGGGGTTTATAATCACTTTTGGTTCACTCACCACAAAAGTATCTGTTTTCATCACACCACACTCAATTTCTACCATATCAAAAAGGAACAGTTCAATTAAGATGTGGGTTGTATAGGTGAAAACCTTCATCAATTTCTCATAAAAAAGATCTTCACTCTCATCAAAAAAGATTTCAATACCAATACTTGAGCCCTCATCTTCTGCTTTTAATATGAGAAAATTCCCTAATTTTTGTTTTATGGCTCGAAAAAGGTCCCCTTTAGAACTCTCTTTATACTCACTATATCCAACTAAAGAGGCTAGAGGTTGAGTTAATTGAAAGTGGTGAGTGATCATGTCAATGTCATAAAAAGAGAGGTAGATATATTTTAGTGTTGGAATAGATGCATTTTCTGCTATCATTTTAGCTAATCTTTTATGCATGGTAACCATAGATGCGTAAGGGGATGGTCCGATGTAGGGTATGTTAATTAATTCAAGGAGTCCTTGAAGAGTTCCATCCTCTCCCCCCTTTCCATGGGTGAGGGGGAGGGCAATATCAATTTCTAGCTTATTCTCTTTATGAAAAATTCCAACTCCTGGAACTAATTGTAATAAGAGCTCTTCTCTCTCTTGTGTTTTCAAAGTGGAATCTAATTGTGATTGAAGGTACCACTTTCCCCCTTTTGAGATACATATAGGGACAATTATTAATTCACTCTCTATGAGTTCTTGCAAGACCCTTTGAGCACTTAACAAAGATATTTCATGCTCATGACTCACTCCTCCATAGAGAATGGCTAAAGAGATGGGTTTCACATATACATCCTTATATATTCTTGAGCAATTTGAGTTTCATCCCATATTTCACAAGTGGTACCATGATCTATACTCTTTTCATGCCCTTTTCCAAGTAAAAGGAGGATATCATTCTCCTTTAACTCTCTAATTGCTCTATGAATTGCCTCTTTTCGATCATAAATCTCATATACTCTAGGATGTTTACCTACACTAAAACCACTTCTAATATCACGAATAATATCTTGCACCTTCTCTCCTCTAGAGTCTTCATCTGTGAGGTAGATGATATTACAAAAAATAGATGCAATATTCCCTAAATCACCCCTTTTAGAGACATCCCTCTCCCCTGCAGCTCCAAAAAGGGCAACAATTCGGTGAAACGGGTAGGTCATCTTTATAAAAGCAAAGATATTGAGAAATCCACTTTTTGTGTGGGCAAAATCATTAATAATAATTTTATTATTTTTTTTATATATAATTTCAAACCGTCCAGGTATTTTTTCACTCGTACTAAGAGTATCTAGGAGAAAC
>CAYVRR010000037.1:0-19309 GCA_964453215.1 uncultured Spirochaetaceae bacterium
AAGGACGCCTCTCTCTATCAAATGGTTTTCTATCCCTATCAAAAGATCTACCATCTCTATTATCAGGTCTTTCCCCATACGATCTGCGTTGACCATCTTGTGGACGCCTCTCTCTATCAAATGGTTTTCTATCCCTATCAAAAGATCTACCATCGCTACTTTCTGGTCTTTCTCTTCTAGGGCGAGAGTCTCTTTCTGATGATCTTGAATATTCTCGTCTAGGTCTTTCTGAGTCTTGTGGGGTATCTATTCTTCTACTAGGCATACCTTCAGAGTCCCATCTCAGGTCATCTATAAATAGTGCTTTCTCTTTCTTATTAGACTCTTTTGCTGATGGAGCAGTATCTTGTACTTCTCGCTGTGCACGAGGAGTTGCTACTTCGCCTGGGTGCCTTCTTTCATATCTTCGTTGTTTTGTATTTTTACTCTCATCATATACATCAGTATTAACAAGTGCTTCTTCATCATCTTCAAGGATTTCAGTGACATCATCATCATCTTTTAACTCGTTAAGAGCATCTTTTTCTACGCGTAATAGTTCTTCCTGTAAAAATTTGTCTATGTCAGCATCATTTTTTTTAGTGCTGAGGTCAATAATTGGGGCAATGTTGTTGCCATTGTTTTCTGACGAAACTTCTTCGTTTCGTTCCTGCAATTCTTCAGGGGCAGTTCCCTCGTTCTTTTTCTCCAAAATCCAACTCCTTAGAGAATTTCTTTTAACCGAGAACCCAGGAGCTGCATTATCCTTGGTGATCTCTTTCACTTGGTATCCTTGTATTCTTCTTTTATCAAAATGAAATGATGATAAATTCGTAGAAAAAAGGAGTGTTCCTTTTGATACCAATAACGATTGCAAAGATGAGATGACATTGAGATAATCTCGTTGTACATCAAAATCCTTTTTCATTTTCCGACTATTTGAAAAGCTCGGGGGGTCAAAAATGATGATATCATATTTTTTACCACTTAATTTTTCAGCGGCAATGAATGATAGCGCATCCATATTAACAACTTTATATCTTTCCCCAGAGAATCCGTTTAATGCAAGATTTTGCTCACTCCATGAGCAGTATGTTGATGATAAATCAACGGAGACTACACTTTTAGCACCACCTTTAGCAGCATATACACTAAAAGAGCCAGTGTAAGAGAATAGATTAAGGACATCTAAATCTTTACAGCTCTCCATAATTGATTTTCTTGTTATCATCTGGTCTAAAAAAAGCCCTGTGTCTATCCGTTTAGTAAGGTCAACAATAAATGTAAGACCATTCTCTTTTACCTCTGTGAGTAGTGACTCATTTTGTAGGATGGTATGTTGTTCTCCATCCCCTCTCTTATCCCTTTTATGGTAGATAACTTTATCTGGTTCAATGTACAAATTTCGTGAAACAACATCCTTTATAAGTATTTCCTCCTCACTACTAAAGGGAGTGTCACTATAATCTGTAATTCGAGCAAAAGAAGCATACATATCAACTGTGATAGGAAGATCTTTAAGGTTTTTATCATACACACGCATTACGTTTGTATCAAACTCTTTCATAATCCTACGTATATGTAATGCGTTACGCTTGAGATGTTTACCAAAATCCTTAACTACAAAATGTTCCATTTAATTCCTGATTGCCTTTCATCGCCGGAGTATATATGATAAGGTAAAAAAAAGATAGTAGAAGGTATATAATGACTGAAGATGCTAATGAATTTATAGCTGAATTAGAGAAAAAGTTTGAGGGAAATATTGAGTATCGTACATATTGTACGTGGTATGGCTCAAATAAAGGCATTGTGAGGGAATTTGGTGTATTCCTCTTTGAAATACATGGGATAATCCATTTTGAAGACTTTGAAAGAAAGCCTGCTCTATTTGGTATTGCCCTCACTGGTCAAAAGAAAAAAACACCTTATGTTAAAATGGAGGGTGCTTTTCACCGAGATGAAATTGAGAGTATAACTCAAGTTTCAAAGTCAAAAGCGCTCACTACGATAAAAAATTCAACAAGCCCAGACTCCATTCCTCTTGCTTCAACAATAGAGAAGATATTTTCAACCCTTGTTACAAGAGTTACGTTAAAAAGTGGAGAGACACACTTTTTCGAACTTATAAATCATAAAGAATTTTTACAACACTTCAAAGGAGAGATGTAAATGGGTGCATTTAAAGCGTATGATATTCGTGGTATATATAATAAGGATTTTGACAAACACACAGTCTATAATATCGGATTCTTTTTACCACAACTTTTACACAGTGACCACGTTATTGTTGGACGAGATGTAAGGGCAAGTAGTGATGAAATTTTTGCATCCTTATGTGAAGGTATTACTGACAGTGGTGCTGATGTGTGGGATATCGGGCTCTCTACTACTCCGATGGTTTACTTTGCAACTGTCCACTTGAAAGGAAATGCTTCAGTCCAAATTACAGCTTCTCACAACCCAGCTGAATATAATGGATTAAAAATTAGTAAAACTGGGGCTCTTCCTGTTGGGGAAAATAGTGGACTAAAAGAACTTGAAAAATTGGTACTTACAGAGAAAATAATAATTACTAAAGAAAAAGGGAACGTAATACAAGCTCCTGTGAAAGATGATTACATTGCCTACTTAAAAGAGTATCTTTCAGATCTTAGTTCTCTCAACATTTCATTTGATTTATCTCATGGAATGGCTAACCTATTAGCAAAAGATGTTTTTGGTCCTAACCACTTTTATTTATATGATCATTTTGATGGCTCTTTTCCGGCTCACGAACCAAATCCTTTAGAAGTAGAAAATTGTGAAGATTTGATAAAAGCAGTAAAAGAAAACAAGAGTGATATAGGAATTATTTTTGACGGTGATGCTGACAGAGTGATGTTTATTGATGAAAAGGGGCGGTTTATTCAACCAGATTATGTAACTGCTGTTCTTGGTAAGTATTATTTAGAAAAAGAAAAAGGGAATGTCCTTGTAGATATTAGAACTAGTAGGTCTACAAGTGAATACCTTACACAATTGGGTGCAACTATCACCACATGGAAAGTAGGTCATGCTTTTGCAAAGGTAAAATTAAGAGAAATCAAAGGTATCTTTGGAGGAGAATTAGCTGGTCATTACTATTTTAGAGATTTCAACAATTGTGATTCTGGTTTTTTAGCAGCTCTCGTTGTTCTTCAGGTAATGGTCCAATTAAAGAAAGAAGGAATTACCTTCTCTTCTCTCATTGATACAATCATTAGCTATGCAAATAGTGGGGAGAAAAATTTTAAACTAGAACAAAAAGATGAAGCAATGAAATCCCTGTATGAAACATATGGAAAAAGAAGTGATGTAACAGCATTGTTTGATTTTGATGGATATAGAATAGAATTTGATTCTTGGTGGTTTAATGTAAGAAAATCAAACACTGAGCCATATTTAAGATTGGTAGTTGAAGCTAAAGATGAACAACAACTACAAGAAAAATTGGATGAACTCACTTCAATTATTAGATCGTTTGCATAAGATTTAAGGAAAAAAATAGATGAAAGTATTACTTTTCGGTGGAGCTGGATATATAGGGACTCATGTCGCCCTTGCATTTTTAGAGCAAGGCGATACAGTTGGAATTTATGATGACTTCTCATCTGGATTAAAAGCTAATGTCCAAGATGGGTGTAAGGTATATGAGAGTTCCATCCTTGATGAGAGGGCTCTTAATCTAGCCCTACAAGATAAGTGGGATGTAGTTGTGCATTTAGCTGCTTTTAAGGCAGCTGGTGAATCGATGACGAACCCTTCTAAATATGCTCATAACAACATTACAGGATCTCTTAACCTCATTAGGGCGTGTAATGAGCATAAGGTAAATTCTTTCATCCTCTCTTCGAGTGCAGCTGTGTATGGGGAGCCACAATATTTACCCATTGATGAAAAACACCCCACCTCCCCTTTAAACTATTATGGGTATACTAAGCTGGCAATAGAAGAGAATCTAGAGTGGTTCCATAATCTCACTGGGAGTAATTATGTCTCATTACGTTACTTTAATGCAGCAGGGTATGACCCTAAAGGGAGAATGGTTGGACTTGAAAAAGATCCAGCTAATTTAATTCCTGTAGTTATGGAAGTTGCAATGGGTATGAGAAAAGAGATTCAAATATTTGGAGATGATTACCCAACACCCGATGGAACTGGTGTGAGAGATTATGTCCATGTAACTGATTTAGCAGATGCCCATGTGAAAGCTGCACAATACCTCATCAAGCACAACAAATCCCTTATCGTAAACTTAGGAAGTGAAGAGGGAATTAGTGTGAGAGAAATTGTAGATGAAGCTCAAAAGATTACACACAAAGAGATTGCTGAAAAGATTGTTGGGCGAAGAGCAGGAGACCCAGCAAAGCTTGTTGCTTCCTCATCTAAAGCAAAACAAGAACTTGGCTGGAGTCCAAAAATGAGCTCTGTAGGTGAACTAATTGACTCTACGTGGAAGGCATACCTTAAGAGTGGAGATAATTAAAACTGATTTAAACAAAACATCTTGACAGGATAAGAGTATTCAGATAGATTACCTAATGTTCGATGTTAAAAAGAGCATTCCCCTGTAGCTCAGTCGGTAGAGCAGGTGGCTGTTAACCACCCTGTCGGCGGTTCAAATCCGTCCGGGGGAGCTTATCTTAGACCAATCTTATTAAGGTTGGTCTTTTTTTGACCTCATCGGATTTGAAAGAGCTCGTACTGATGATTCAAATTAACTTATTTAAAAAGATTCAGATATTTGAATTCTAAATCCATTGGGGTCTACTATGTAGAAAAATCTAATGTGATCATTTGGTTGAAAAGGACCACTTTCTATCTCAACACCCTTCTTTGTTACTTCATTCATAGCCAAATCTAGAGACTCTACAGCAAAGCCCATCGTAACACCACTACATGTATTAGATTGTGGTGAAAAGGCCTGTATGAGTTCAATTTGGGTCTCTCCTGCACCAAGGAATGCAAACATCCCAACAGAAGGATTTTCAAAACGTCTATTAAGAGGTAATCCTATCACATCGTGATAAAATTCAATTGACTTTTCTATATCAATCACTTGAAGTGTAGTCCAACAATATTTCATCTTATTTCTCCTCACTATACCAACGATATCATAAATTTTGAGCAAATCAATAGCATATTTTCTCTCCTCTTACTTGCATTCTATCATCCTTTCGAATAGAGTACCCTCTATAATGAAACAACAAGCAACACTCATGACTAGTGGGTCTATATATGGGAAAATTATTCGTTTTGCGATACCCATCTTTATTATGAATTTACTTCAACAGCTCTATAATACTGTTGATTCTCTTGTTGTTGGAAACTTTATCGGAAAAGAAGCTCTAGCTGCTATCACCTCCTCCACTTCCCTTATCTTTTTAATTGTTGGATTGGTACAAGGAATTTTTGTTGGTTCTGGTGTGGTAATTTCAATGTATTATGGTGAAGGGGATTTAGTTTCTGTAAAAAAAGCGATTCATACAACAATTGCTTTTAGTCTTGCTAGTTGCATAGCACTTACAATTGGAGGATATTTCTTAGCCCCAATTATTCTAGGTTGGATGGGAACCCCTTTAATAGTATTTGATGAAGCATCTGTGTATGTGAGAGTATTCTTTCTTGGTATTAGTGCATTAGTTCTCTACAATACAGCCGCCGGTATATTACAAGCTGTGGGAGACTCTAAACATCCACTCTATTTTTTGATGATAGCAGCTCTCTTAAATATTGTATTGGATGTTATATTTGTAGTCTATTTCAAACTCGGAATAGCTGGTACCGCGTATGCAACGATTATTAGCCAATCAGTAAGTGTATTCTTCTCATTTCGACTCCTTTTTACCACTAAAGAAGTTTTTAAGATAGAACTCAAAAAGGTCAGATTTCATAAAGGAATGGTTCAAAAGATACTACACATTGGAATCCCTTCAGGTATTCAAAACTCAGTAACATCTTTTGCTAATGTCTTTGTACAATCGAGCATTAACCTTTTTGGTGCAGCTGCGATGGCTGGAACAGGGGCTCTTATGAGAATACAAGGGTTTGCCCTTATCCCAATCACGAGCTTTGCACTCGCGATGACGACCTTTACAGGTCAAAACATTGGTGCAAAAGAGTATGATAGGGTAAAAAAGGGGATCCGATTTGGAATCTTTTTTTCAGTATTGCTCGCTGAACTAATTGGGATCCTCCTCTACTTTAAAGGAGATTTTTTTGTAGGATTATTTAGTAAAGATCTCTCAATTATTGCGTATGGAGTTCAAAAATCTAAAATATCTTCCCTTTTCTTAGGTGCCTTAGCCTTCTCTCACGTGATGAGTGGACTCTTTAGAGGAGCTGGGAAGTCGATCGTTCCAATGGCAATCATGTTAGCTTTTTGGTGTATTGTTAGAGTATTATATATACAAGTTGGACTCACCTTTTTATTCGACATTAGAGTAGTCTATTGGGCTCACCCCCTTACATGGCTCATGAGTGCTATAGCTTTTAGTATCTACTATTTTAAGGCTGATTGGATGAACCAAAAGAAGAATATATCTATGTAACAGAGATACTTTAGGTTCTTGAATGGCTACCTTAATAGCCACTCAAGTATTTATTGCTTATAACTCTTGTTGACCCATCATATCATAATCTGGTTTTGACGATACTTTCTGTTTTTGTAACTCTCGTGGAAGAACAATATTTAAAAAGATTGCAGTTAATCCACCAGTTGTGATAGGGGAACCAAACATACTCTTAAAGAATGGATTAAAATTTTGAAGAATTTCTGGTATTAAAATAACACCTAACCCCATTCCAAGGGCAATTGCTATGATGAGCACTCCCCTTCTATTAAGGATGCTTGTTGAAATAATTCTAATTCCGCCAGCTGCTATAGTTCCAGCTAATACAAGAACTGCTCCACCGATAACAGGATATGGTATTACGCTGAATATTCCCCCGATGATAGGAAAAATTCCAAAAAGAGCTAAAAAGCCTGCAATATAATAACCTACATATCTTGAAGCAACACCAGTCATCTGAATAACACCATTATTTTGACTAAAGGTTGTTACCGGAAACGAATTGAAACATGAAGATATTGCAGAGTTTACCCCATCACCAAGAACACCACCAGCAATTCGTTTCATGTACAATTTCCCTTGTACTGGCTCTCCACTAATCATACTTGTTGCAGTAAGATCCCCCATCGTCTCTACTGTCGTAATTAAGAAAAGTAGCATCATTGGGATAATATAAGGAGTTGCAATGTTTAGCCCATATTTAAATGGAATCGGAATTGTGATAAGAGATAACGTTCCCATCGCTGAAAAGTTTACTTCACCAAGTACTGCAGCCACCACATAGCCAACAAGCATCCCAAAGAAGATAGAGCCCATTCTTGCCCACTTATTCTTAATTCTGTTGAATATAACTATACTGATAAGAACTATAGCTGCAAGGATTAGATTTCTAAAACTTCCAAACTTCTCTGGCACATTATTGTATACATAAGAGCCACCACCAATGTCTCTCATGGCAACAGAGACAAGATTTATTCCAATAAGGAGAACGATAATCCCACTTACAAGTGGTGTAATAATCTTTTGAAGAAGTGGAATAAATCTACTAAATATTATCTCAACAACTGACCCTAATAGAGCAGTACCTGCAATAGTAGCTATCATTTGTTCCGGCGATGCCCCATTTTCCTTAGCCCAAAGACCAATTGCTGTAACTGTAGCTAAAAATGTGAAGCTTGTTCCTTGAATTGCAAGTAATCCCGACCCAATAGGTCCCACCTTTTTACATTGGATAAAAGTCGCTATACCAGAGACTAATAAAGACATCGATATAAGATAACTTTTCATCTCAGGTGATAATCCAAGTGCCCCTGCTACAACAATGGGAGGGGTAATGATTCCTATAAATATTGCAGCAGCATGCTGAAGAGCAGCTACTAAGCTTTGGCCTAATGGGGGACGATCAGTTAAATTAAATATTAATTCACTTTTCGCCTCAGATTGTTGTTCCTTCATTACATCCATCTCAACTCCTTTCATAATGGGGGTCCGTTATCGTATATCTCCCCACTTTTGTATATTCATTTTTATAATGGTTTTAAAAATGAATAATAGTTATACTACCACGATATATTTCATAGTTAAAGGATTATGTTGCATATTGTTGCATTATTTTTAATATACTTTACGAAGAATAAGGGAATTTACAATTAGTTTATGATAAATATATTGATGTAAGTGAGTATTTCATTGAGCTATAAAATGAAAGAAATAGAGCTCTATTTGTCTAAATTATTATATTAGTGTACTATATGGGTATAGATGAGGAGGCAATAGTTATTCTATTTGTTGGTCGACTCATATACCAACCTCCCATCAAACAAAAACTATTAGGAGGGTCTATGAAATGTGATAATGCAAAGAAAAATCTTTTAATGAGCATAATAGTCTTTATTGTGATGATGCTATTACTCATTCTTTTATCAAATGGCAGTCCATCAGTACTTACATCAATCCTTATTACTATTATTTTAATGGCTTCTACAATTATTGTAGCGATCATTTGGACAAAGTACTACCAATATATGAAGAAAGTAGTAGATGCCACATATAGAGAACCAACATCTGAATTTAGAGATGTTATTGGACACACTGGAGTTGCATGTGAAATCTCTGGCCTCTATGAGTGTGTTGAACATGAGCATAGAAAAGTTAATATGAAAAAAGGGAGGCGGTTTCCCCCTTGTAAAGGGGTAGATAAAGGGCACAGCACTAATTGGCGCCTTGTAAAAAAGAGCACACAATACCAATAGTATAATCTTTAATATATATGAAACTACCCGGTTGGGTAGTTTTTTTATGGTAGCTTTTTTTTAATTTGTATTGTAAGAAATACACCTAACCTTATGTGCACCCTTAAAAGCAGGAGAGAAGAAGTGAACAAGAAGGCCACCTGTTTCCAGGTGGCCAATTAACGTTTTAAGTTAAGTTATTTCTTATTGTGCTTTACCATGTAGTCTGTTAGGACTTCATCTAAGCCTCTACCATACATTGTAACCTTACGGTTAAGCATTGTATATCCATCACCACCGGCTGCTAAGAAGTCGTTAGTAGCTAATTTGTAGGTAGCATTTTTATCTACAATCTCACCACCAATTCTCACCCTCTTAATTCTTTCGCCTGGAGGACTAAATCGGCTATACAGAATTCTCATGTTGCTTGTTTGAGGGAACCCACCATTAGACTCTGGGAGTTTAGAATAGCCCCACTCAAGAGCATCATAAATATCTTGTCCTGTCACTTCAACTACAATAACTACGTTGTTGAATGGAAGCACAGTAATGATATCACCACGGGTAACATCACCAGCTTTAATTGAAGCTCGGATTCCACCACCATTAGTAAATGCAGCATCAGCACCAGTAGCCTCGACCATTGCATCAGCAATCATGTTACCAAGATTTGTAGGTTTCGTTCTTACTTCAGCTCTGTCACCTTCAAGGCGTACAGGAGTGTAAGCAACAACTTCATTTGTGATAGCATCTAATTTTGCTTTCTGCTGTGAAACATAGGCAAGTACTTCAGGATCTTCTACCACTTTCGTAATTCCAACCATCTTAGCAAGATCACTTGTTGAAGGATCTTTTACTTGATCTGCTGAAATCAGGTAGGCAGTTTCATCAATAGCTTTGCCGTTTCGTACTTGAATCTCAACAAGACCAACATACTTCATGTATTCGCCAGCTTGAACAATGAGGGTATCTTTCACTCTTAATCCATTTTCTAGGACGTCATGGCTGTGGCCATCAACAAAGAGGTCAATTCCCTTCACGTTTTCAGCAATCATTTTACTTGTCACACCATAAGCACCATCATCATCGATACCAACGTGTCCAAGAGCAATGACATAATCTGCTCTACTTCTTACTTCATCAACAAGAGCTTGAGCACCATAGACTACTTCATCAGCCATGAATGAGAGGCCTTTGACATTCTTTGGATGGGTTTTTGTTTCTGTATCAGGAGTTGTTAGTCCTATTACACCCACAGTAAATCCATCAAAGTAGTACAATTGATATGGTTGGAAAACCATATTGCCATTCTCATCAAGAATATTTGCTGATAATACTTTAATATCAGTATATTCATGAGCTAATTTAGCAGCTTCAATAATTCTTTCTTTACCATAATTAAATTCATGGTTTCCAGGAGCTACTGCATCATATTTCAACATATCAAGAAGAACAGCTGCTGTTTCACCTTCAAAGAGGTTAGTAAGAAGTGTTCCGTGAGTTACATCACCAGCATCAAGAACAAGGTTCTTGTTAGTGATAGATCTACCCATCTTGAGAAGTGTTGATAAATTAGCATATCCAATTCCAGGACCTGCTTCGATTCTACCGTGAACGTCATTTGTGTGTACTACATAGAGATTGAAATTCTTCTCTCCATCGTTAGATTTCACAATAACATCTTTTGGTACATCTGGCATTGCCTTAGCAACTACTACAGGTTCTGCTACAACTACTTTCACTTCAGCTTCTGCAACAACTACAGGTTCAACTTTCTTAGGAGCTGTATCTTTTGCATATGTTGTTTTAACTGAATTAATATACGCACTCACTTCTCTATCTGCAGGAACAGAGGTAATACCAACTGCCTTAGCTAAAGGAGAAGCTTTTGGATTTTGTACATCTTTGGCTGTAATTCGAATAGGGGTAATTCTTGTTGCTTTATCATTCTTTACTCGAATTTCAACAAGTCCTACACTACTCATGTTTTCGCCAGCATTTACGATTGTTGTTGAACCAACTCTCTTACCGCCAGCTGGTGCCATTGCACCTTTTCCATCAATTATTAAATCAATTCCTTTCACATTCTCTGCAATAACTTCACTGGTTATACCGTTTACATTACCGATACTTCCAAGAACTACTACAAAATCTGCTACTTTTCTGATTTCATTCACTGCATATTGAGCACTCTCAACTACTGCAGGACTTAGGAATGAGAGACCTTCTGTATCTGCTGGGGGGGCAGTTACTCCAGCTACTGCTACTACAAAGTCATTGTAATAGTATAACTGGTAAGGTTGGAATACCCATTCACCTTTAGCATTTAAGACGTTCGCTGATAATACTTTTAAATCAGTATTTGCTTCAGCAAATCTCGCTACAGATTTAAGATATTCTGCGCCATAAGCAAAATCAGCAGGACCGGGTGCTACTGCATCGTAACCAAGTAGTGCAAGAAGGGTTCCGGCAGGTTCGCCATAATACTTCTCTACCATTTTGGTTCCACTAGCTACGTTACCAGCATCTAGGAGTAAGGTCTTATCTGTTAAGGAACGACCAAACTTAATTCCTGTTGCAAGTTTTGCATACCCAATTCCATCTCCCTCTTCTATAGCACCCATTACATCATTGGTGTGGGCTATATAGAGATCGAATTCATCAAAACGGTCATTACTCTTTACTACCATATCAGCAGTAGGGGCTTTTCGTTTTGCAACTTCTGGTGCTTTTACAACTTCTGGTGCTTTCACTTCAGCTTCTGCAACAACTACAGGTTCAACTTTCTTAGGAGCTGTATCTTTTGCATATGTTGTTTTAACTGAATTAATATACGCACTCACTTCTCTATCTGCAGGAACAGAGGTAATACCAACTGCCTTAGCTAAAGGAGAAGCTTTTGGATTTTGTACATCTTTGGCTGTAATTCGAATAGGGGTAATTCTTGTTGCTTTATCATTCTTTACTCGAATTTCAACAAGTCCTACACTACTCATGTTTTCGCCAGCATTTACGATTGTTGTTGAACCAACTCTCTTACCGCCAGCTGGTGCCATTGCACCTTTTCCATCAATTATTAAATCAATTCCTTTCACATTCTCTGCAATAACTTCACTGGTTATACCGTTTACATTACCGATACTTCCAAGAACTACTACAAAATCTGCTACTTTTCTGATTTCATTCACTGCATATTGAGCACTCTCAACTACTGCAGGACTTAGGAATGAGAGACCTTCTGTATCTGCTGGGGGGGCAGTTACTCCAGCTACTGCTACTACAAAGTCATTGTAATAGTATAACTGGTAAGGTTGGAATACCCATTCACCTTTAGCATTTAAGACGTTCGCTGATAATACTTTTAAATCAGTATTTGCTTCAGCAAATCTCGCTACAGATTTAAGATATTCTGCGCCATAAGCAAAATCAGCAGGACCGGGTGCTACTGCATCGTAACCAAGTAGTGCAAGAAGGGTTCCGGCAGGTTCGCCATAATACTTCTCTACCATTTTGGTTCCACTAGCTACGTTACCAGCATCTAGGAGTAAGGTCTTATCTGTTAAGGAACGACCAAACTTAATTCCTGTTGCAAGTTTTGCATACCCAATTCCATCTCCCTCTTCTATAGCACCCATTACATCATTGGTGTGGGCTATATAGAGATCGAATTCATCAAAACGGTCATTACTCTTTACTACCATATCAGCAGTAGGTGCTTTTCGTTTTGCAACTTCTGGTACTTTGGCTACTTCAACTGGAGCTACTTCTTTTTCTACTACAACAGCTACAGGAGCTACTTCTTCTGCTACTTCGGCTTCCTTAGGTACATCAACAACCACCTCAGCTGGTGGTGGTATCTCTTTGACCTTAGGTGTGGTTTGACAACCAATAAACGCGAAGGCAAGCAAGGTAACTAGCAGTGCCGTGATAAGACTTTTTGAAAGACGTTTCACGTGTTTCCTCCTCATGGATATTCTTTTGAGTCATTATACAATACAACTATAACACACAGACAAAATATTGGATACATCAAATTGTATTATTGCCCGTATGAAAAAGCATTTAAATTCTATTCGATTATATCACAAAAAGCAACAATCCTGTTAAATAATGTGATTCAGGAAAACTTATTCTAAATAGGATGGTCTTCTGCTTGTGATAAAACAGCTCTAATCTGGACTTCTCGTCCAGCATCTTTAGCAGCCCAAGCAATCGCTGTTTGAAATTCTATGCGGCTTTAGTCTAGCTGAACAACTAAATGATGCTATCACTCCCCCTTTTTTTCACCTTGCTTATTGCAAGGCGATTGAGATCTTTATAAGCTTTAAGAGCGCCTGGTACCTGCCCCCTATTTGAAGCACATTTTGGAGGATTAAGAATTATTACAACTCCTGGCAGAACATCTGCTTCCTTATGAACAACTCTATATGCGTGTGTAATATCTCTCTTTTGGGTAATAAGCTCTTTTCTTCTTAACATAGAAGCCCCTATTTTTTAACCCCACCACGATGCATCTAAAATAATTGACTCATCCCAGCTTAGCAGCCTAATCATACTATTTGAATTTATATCGCACCACCTGTAGGCAATGAAAAGACCTTTATGATCGGTAACTTTTACAAGATGACCTTTTTTTTGAATATCACTCTTTTTTGGTGTAGCAATAGCTTTGCTACACACCCAAGGGTGATCGTTCATTGGTTGTTTCTCTTTTCCCACTTTTAACACGATGGCGGCAACGTTACTTTTCATATAATATATTACCTTAGTGAAACACTAAAAAACCTGTGCTACATGAGCACAGGCTTCTTACATTATGAAGTAGGATACATCCTCCTACATTAAATCTTTTGGTTTACGTGCAGTATTACCACTTTTTTCGCAGTATGCTACATGACGTAATTTGCCATTTTCAAAGATTGATTTCATTTTAATTGCACCGCCCCAGCGACTTGTTAATTGAACTTTACCACCGCGTCGTGCGTTCTTTGAGATTGCTCCAGCCATATTCTTATTCCTCCACTGATTCTAACTATTACTTTTACACATTTACTATAACAAAAAGAGATTAGTTCGTCAAAGGTAGCTACACTATATTTTGACAAATATTGATATATACTCAACTTTACACTATATTCACTCATATGAAGAAGTTTTTACTAATAATAAAAAAAGGGGTAAGAGAACTTTTTTTATTACCAACACATCTCTACAGGCTCTTAATATCCCCCTATCTGCCCCCTTCATGCATCTACCGACCAACTTGTAGCCACTACATGGTTGAGTCGGTGAGAAAACATGGTATCTTCAAAGGAGGAGCACTTGGAATCTTTAGAATTAGCCGATGCCACCACCTCTTCTTTTATGGTGGAGTTGATCAAGTACCACCAAAGTTCTCTACTAAAGAGTTAACACAACCTTATAAGATATTCTTTAAACGACGAGTAAAGAAAAAGCCCCATCAACATTAAGTTGTAATATCTTTGACAAAAGTGATCAGCACTTTTAGAGCATTTTCATTATACCCACCCTCTGGAATCACAATATCAGCAAACTCTTTAGTAGGCTCTATAAAACTAAAATGTCCAGGTCTCACCACCTCAAGGTATTGTTTAATAACTGAATCAACTGTCCTTCCCCTCTCACTCATATCTCGATGTAATCTTCTAATAAAACGAATATCATCTGGGGTATCAACAAAGAGTTTTAAATCGAGCAAGTTGCGTATAGACTCATCATAGAGGACCATAAGTCCCTCAATAATCACTAACGGTTTTGCCTTGAGTGTGACTCTCTCCTCTCTTCTTTTATGGTGGACAAAATCATATTGGGGCATATCTATATCTTTACCCTCTTTTAAATCTTTTAGATGTTGGTATAAAAGGGGAGTATCAAAAGCATCAGGATGATCAAAATTATAGGCAGTAATATTTTCATTACTGATATAGCTGGCAGAATGGTAGTAATTATCTTGAGGGATAAAAACAAACTCACTCACTACTTCACTAATTTTTCTCACAATTGTTGACTTGCCAGACCCGGAGCCCCCAGTAATTCCAATAATTTTCACATCCATACTACAATAAGACTCCCTTATCAAATTTTAACTCTATTACCTATCTATGTGTATCACTACTGTCACAAAATATTCAATGCCCAGCCCAAAGAATTTGCTATTTTCACCACATACCAAATAGAACCACTCACTTCAATGGGGTTTATCTCATTGTGCTCCTCTTTTGCTTCATATATTTCATGGTGAGGAACAGGGGGTGTTCGTCTAAATAAAATCTTATGAACAGCAGGTTCCTCTGTTGTTGCAGACCATTGCTCCCAAAAAGAAGTATCTAAAAGATGAACAAGGGGAACTGCATGGATAATTGTTAAATTATTTTTCTTGAATATATACCAATTATGATTTTTATAGAGTTCTATTGCAATTTCAACATCAGGAAATACAGTTTGAAAAGACAACCCAATTTCAGAAAAAGCTTTTGCAATTGAATAAAATTCTATCCCTCTTCCCATCAAACACATCTCCTTTTATATACATTATATATTGAACAATATATTTATCTTCACTCTCGATTATTCTAGTCTCCTAGATACTAATTAATGTGCTTCATCCTATTTGCACGATGTTTCATTTTTGCAATTTTCTTATCTAGATGGCGTATGTCAGTAAGATTTTCACGAATTTCTTGTTGAATCTTCTCACTTTTGTGGATAATTTGTATCTGATCCATCCCCCCATCTTTCTTCATTACAACATCTAGTAGTTCTTGAGATAGATCATCATGCAATGCTCTTTTTTTCTTTATTACCCTTTCTAAAGACTCTATCTCTTGCTCCATAAGCTTTGATGAAAAAAGGCGATTATCTCGAAGTGTCATACTCCCTCCAATATGCTTAATAGTATCACAATAGTGTTAACAAGGGTAAACATTTTATCACACTAAATTATTTTTAACAAACTCTGCCGCATTTTTAGCTAACATATCTAAGTCTGGATGTGCAATAATATCTCTATAAATACCGATATCTCTTCCAACTTGCCCCCCTTGCATCAAAAATGGCTCCATAACAAGAGGCCCATCAAAATTAATTGCATCAAGGGCTTCCTTAATTTCACCCCAAGGAATTCGCCCTGTCCCTGGCATCTTCCTATTTGTCTCACCAAGGTGGAAAGCTCCTAGATAGGGGCCAACTGTATGTATCGCCTTTGAAAAGGAATCCTCTTCAATGTTCATATGAAATGTATCTAAAAGGATACTACACCCCTTACTATCTACATCTTTCATATATAATATTGCTTCATTGCTATCATTAATCAAAAACTGTTCAAATCGATTAAGCACTTCAACATTGAGAGTTACTCCCCTCTCGTAGGCATATGGGGCAAGTATTTTCATGCTTTCAACGCTCTTATCCCAAATGGGTTGTTTCGAGTCTAAATCAAGGGGCATCTGACCTGGCCAATAACTGTGCACAGTCCCCCCTATCATTCCACCTCCCATTGAACTTACCGCATCAATCATTCGCTTCATGAAATCAAGCCCCTTCTCTCTCACTCTATTATCAAGGCTAGAGACATCATATTGTTTTTGTAAACCAATCCCATATGATAAGGTAATGCCATGTTCATCTGCTAAATCGGTCAACTCTTGCCTCTTAGATATACTATACTCAACAATAGTGCCACCATTTAGTTCAAGTTGATCAAACCCTAATTGAGCAACCTTCTTTACAAATGGAGCAAACTCCACATCCCATTCATGTGTCCAAAATGCATAATAAATTCCAACTTTTCTCATATCATAATCCTTTTTCACACCCCAATAAGGAGATTAACTAATCTATTTTTCTCATCTATTGTACTCATCTTTGTAGCAATAGAACCAACTAAAGCAGCTCCAATAGCTGCTCCATCATTCACATTTGCAACAACTGGCTTCACTTGAAACATCTTTTCAATACTCTTTGAAAAGAGATGATTCTTTCTCACCCCATTTCCTGTTGCAACAATTCTATCTATAGAAAAAGTGGTTGTATCACTTTTATCAACAAAATCATATAACTCCCTAACCACTCCATCGATTACTGATTCTACCATATTACCCATTGTAAAGTTATCTAAATCTATCATTTCAAAAGAAGCTTTTAAGTGAGGGTTCTTCCTTGTCCCTTTAAATAAGGGGGAGTGAATTATGGGAAAAGCAGATTTTTGTTCCACCGATCTTTTCATTGCATCAAAGACAACTTCATCATCAATCTCTAACTTTGTAATATGATAATAGACATTTTTGAAAAAGTTCTTGAGTGTTTCATACGCCTTTCCCGCGCTTAAAGTTGCTCCCACATGTAAATACCCCATTCCAAGAAACTCTCTTAACTCCATTTGAGGGTTACAATCACTAGAAGTACTAAAAAAAGAGAGCTGCCCACTCGTTCCAATACTTATGAGAGCGCTGTTTTCTATCTTTCCAACCATTCCAAAATATCCTGCCTGGTTATCCCCTACAGGGTAGGTTACCTGTATTCCATCTACAGTTGTTCCAGCTATTTCAAATGGTGAAGAAGATAATTGGGGGAAAGAGAACTTTTTACCCACAACAATATCAACTATTCTTTGATCGAATGTTTTAGAGACTGGATCATATGCACCATACGTACCTAAACAACTAGGGTCACTCTTTACCACCTCTTTACCAATAAGACGACCTGTAATATATTCGAGAATCCCACAAAACCCAACTGCTTGATGGGGGATGAGATTTAATTTCCTATTTGCATAATGGGTAATGAGTCCATAGCCTGTTGGGATATGGTGTTGAGTCTCTTCATAGAACAACTCTTCAATAGTTTTTCCATCAATCTTTTGGAGCGAACGGCCATCGAGCCAAGTTGCTAGCGGTGAAACTGCTTGAAAATTTTTATCATAGTAGAGAATTCCGTGCACTTGACCGGTGATAGTGATAGAGTCGAGATTCTCATCTACCGTTGCTAATAGGGTAAATACACTTCGTTCTATCTCATCAACATCTTGCTCATATGCAAAAGGGGTATCACTTTTAATCCTATTATTGCTATATGTTGGTGCTTCTATCATCTTGCCACTTTTTATATCGACTACTGTAGCACTAATGTTTGTCGTTCCAATATCAATTCCAATATGCATATTTTATATCCTTAAATAAATACATTACATGATAACTCACTCTACCATTATAAGCACACCCACTCATAAGAGTGCAATATTAATTGTCACTTATCGAGACAATTTAGGAATCATGTAGGTAAGGGAGAAAAGTGTAAATAATGAAGAAAGGATAGAGAGGAAAATAAAAGAGGAGGAGATAGAATAGTGTGATGAGATAAAACCAACACTTGGGAATATTGCCACCATAATAAGAGAAAAAAGCATACTTTGTATTGAGAGGATTGTTGCCCTTTGAGATGAAGATATTAATTCATTCAAATAAGTTCCAATTGAAGCGATAAGAAACCCCTCTAATGGACCAATGAGAATATAAAAGAGGGGTGAATATGATGTGGTTGCAATGAACCAAACACATATGCTTGGAAACAAAACAACAGAAATAAGGGTCCATTTTTTTCCAATCTTCTTCTCTATGTTAGATGCAAACAATGCACTTATTCCTGCCAATATTGCGTTAAGTGCAAATATTGTGGTGATGTATGATTCAGGGTGCCCTTTCATACTCCAATATGTTTGAAGATAAAAAAAGAGGGTGGTAATGAGGGTAAAGGTCACTTCACTAATTACCATTAAATAAATTATTTGTTTCTCTTTTCTGATTGAAATAAAGCTTGTTCTAATATGTTCATTATACTCACTCATCAATGAAGTGAAAGATGTGCTTGTGCGCTTTATTCTCCCAATAGTAGTCTCTGTAAGTGACAATGCACTTATCATTGCAAAAAAAGCACATATAATGGAGATAATAAAGACATATTTATACGAGTATTGGGCAAGAAAGCCAGCGAGTAAGAGTGAAATAATTGAAGCACTTTGGTAGGTTAGCTCTTGCTTTCCAGCAACACTCATATAGGAAGAGATATCATCAATTTCAAGGAGAGAGTCATACACGAGGGCATCTCCAGCACCAGACTCTAAATTGTTAGCAATTGCTGTGATGATAAATCCTATCGCTTGGATAATAAATGAGCCTGATAAAAACATGATAAGATAAGCAATTATTGCTATTGCCCTCCCAATTGCTCTCGAGATCTTTCTTCCCCATACATCTGCAATAGCCCCTGTTGGGATTTCCATAAGAAACGATGTTATATGATATATTCCTTCAAGAAGGCCAAGTTCAATGAGGGTAAAACCTTTCTGGGTGAGAAAAATCATCCACACCCCATGGGTGAGATTTAATGAAGAGAGGGCAACAAAGATGTAATTTTTCTTAATATTAGCTTTCACTCTACTCAAATACTATCACCTTGCCCTTTTTTGTTTCTTCGTTATACTACTAATTG
>CAYVRR010000038.1:0-19188 GCA_964453215.1 uncultured Spirochaetaceae bacterium
CAAGGAATTTAATTTTTGAGCATGGAGGAGGGCAAGATTTGTGTGCTTTTCATATCCCTCTCTTCTCTCTACTGGATACATATGCCCTGTGTGTTCACTAACTAGGTATGGAACATTTCTTTGTTTTGTGATTTTTGTTGGTGAGATAAGCCCTTTTATGGAAAAATCATTATATGTGTAGACGTTTTCTAGTAAATGGGAAAAAGCAATATTTCTCACTCCCCCTGTTTCTCTCGATGGGTCAAAAAAGTGGGCTGCTTTATTTGTTGCCTCATAGAGCTCATCATCATCAAGGGACTCATTAATCCTCACTCCCCACAGGACGATAGATGGATGGTTTCTATCTCTTACTATCATCTCTTTTAGTTGAGTTATTACCCCATCTCTCCACTGTTTGTCCTCACTAATGTGCTGCCAACCAGGAATTTCAGTAAATACAAGGAGGCCAAGTTGATCACACCTCTCTAAAAAGTGCCTACTTTGAGGATAATGTGATGTTCTTACAATATTCACACCTAGCGTGTTCTTTAAAAAATCAGCATCACTATACTGGCCCCTTTTGGGCATACTAAAGCCCATATGGGGGTATTGTTGATGGCGGTTTAGTCCAACAAGGGGAATTCTCTCTCTATTCAAGAAAAATCCTTTTCTGGTGAATGTAACATCTCGAAACCCAAAAGAGTACTCTATTGAATCTATTGGTGTACCCCGTCTTTTAAGGATAGTTCGAATTTGATAGAGCGTTGGGTTTTCAATTGACCAAAGAGTGATATGTTTCACAGTATATCGATAACTCATCAATCTATTATGAATTAAAAAGGTGGATGAACTGTGGATAGTGGAATTCTTATCTAAGATTATTTGCTCTATTTCATACTCATCAAGATATTTCTCATCTAATGATGTACTCACTTCACAAAACATCTCTCTTTCATCATCTTCTATATAATTTGAGTAGGTAAACACATCTTTCATATAATCACGACTTGTATGATACAAAGTCACTTCTCTATAAATTCCAGGGAAAATGATGTAATCTATCACCCCGCCATATGGAGTAATGGGGAGATTCTCAGTTGCATCAACTTTAATACTTAGGATAATATCTTTATGTTGTGAAATAAGTTCATTTGGTATTTCTATGAGAAAAGGGGTAAACGCACCATCGTGCACCATATATTGAATTCCTTGAAGAAATATTGTTGCCCTTGTTGCTATTCCCTCACATTCAATCACATTTCTCTTACCTCCATCAAATAATTCAAAATTGAGTCTCTTTCTATACCACCCAATTGTTGAAAATATCTCATCATCATTATAGTTTGTTGCAATTGTATTCATTGAGTGGGGAATATCTACAATATCCCAATCACTATCATCATATTCTGGGTGAATATATTGATCATTATTTTGATGAACAAATTTCCACTCATAATTAAGTGGTATCTTTTTTCTCATAACAAACCTCTTCATTTGTCATCATAGGGGCCTCTACTTGCAAAGTAAACAAAAAATACTTTATGATAGGAGATATCAAATTTGAGGAGAGAGATGAATGGACTATTCACCATTACAAAAAGAGCGATACGGATACCAACCTAAATTACCTGCTCTTTTAACAAACCCTATCCATACCCTAAAAGTAACTAAAGGGGATGCTACTGCACCAAGTGTTGATGCAGAAAAAATAAAAGATCTATTTCCACACACTTTTGGCTTGCCACGAGTAAGTTTTAGTGTAAGTGATACCCCAATAGAGCACGAAGTAATCAATGTAGGAGTAATCCTTAGTGGTGGACAAGCTCCCGGTGGACATAACGTAATTAGTGGGCTGTATGATGCGATTAAAAAGGGTAACCCCAAAAGCAATCTTATTGGCTTTCTCGGTGGCCCCTCTGGAATATTAGAGAATAAGACTCTCACCCTCACAGATGAAATTATCGACTCTTATAGAAACACTGGTGGTTTTGATATTATCGGTAGTGGGAGAACAAAACTAGAAACAACAGATGAATATGAGAAGGTGAGAGTGGTGTGTGAAAAACATAACATCACTGCCCTTGTTATCATTGGTGGAGATGATTCAAATACCAACGCTGCTGTGTTAGCTGAGTATTTCCTTAATACGAATGCTGGAATTTCTGTTGTGGGATGCCCCAAAACAATTGATGGGGATTTAAAGAATGAATTTATTGAAATCTCTTTTGGATTTGATACAGCCACAAAAACATATAGTGAACTTATTGGAAACTTGATGAGAGATGCTAATAGTTCAAAAAAATATTGGCACTTTATTAAACTCATGGGTCGTAGTGCGTCTCACATCGCCCTTGAATGTGCACTTCAAACAAGACCAAATATCTGTTTAATTAGTGAAGAAATTGAACATAAAAAGATGAGTTTACACGATGTTGTTGATTCTCTTGTTGAACCAATTGTAAAAAGGGCTGAAAAAGGGCTCAACTATGGTATTATTTTAATTCCTGAAGGTGTTATTGAATTTATTCCAGAAGTAAAACTATTAATCAGTAGCATCAATACATTATTAGCAAAAGAGGCATCAGCTTACAATGCTTTAACTAATTGGCAAGAGCAATATGAGTTTGTAACATCAAAGTTATCAAAAGAGACCAAAGAAGTATTTATCTACCTACCAACAGATATTCAAAAACAGCTCCTTATGGATAGAGATCCTCATGGCAACGTGCAAGTGAGTAGAATTGAAACTGAAAAAATGCTTATTGAAATGGTAACTGCCCAGTTAAAAGAGATGAAGGAAGAGGGGTCATATAATGGAACATTCTCATCCTACAATCACTTCTTTGGGTATGAAGGTCGCTGTGCTTTCCCATCAAACTTTGATGCTGATTATACCTACTCTCTTGGGTATAATGCCTACCTCCTTCTTCAAGCTGGCTGTAGTGGATATATTTCAAGTGTAGGCAATCTCACCGACCCTGCTGCAAAGTGGACTGCTGGTGGCTTCCCTATCACAATGATGATGAACCTTGAAGAGCGTCATGGTGAATTAAAGCCTGTTATTAAGAAAGCTCTTGTTGAGTTAGATGGCGCTCCATTTAAGCACTTCAAAAAAATGAGAGATGATTGGGCAACACATACTGAATATATGTATCCAGGGTCAATTCAATACTTTGGTCCGGCCACTGTTTGTGACCTTACAACAAGGACTCTTAGGTTAGAACAAGGAAAGAATTAATTATGTAATACTAAGGAGGAGCGCTGCTCCTCCTTATTTTATATACCCACTTTCAATAGTTACAATAAACTAATGAGAATAGTATACAAAGTCGAAGAAGAGAGTGTAACTGGTGAGTTTCTTTTTGAAGAAATTGAACTAAGGTGTTTCATATCTTCTGTTGTGAACCCATACTCTTTTAAAGGTTTAAATTGAGCCTTCCTTACAATAGCTTCAATAAACTCTACCGCTTCTATTGGAGTTGATCTATCCCACCCCTTAGCAATTGATTCCATCTTCGTGAGGAAGGTGGCATGAAGGGGTAAGGTAGGATCTTTTTGAGCTTCTTCAACCATTGCCCTATTTATGGGACCAATGAGAGAAGCGCAGGCAACTCCATGCGGAATATTGTAAAGTGCTCCCATGGGGCCACTTAAGCCATGGACATAGGTAAGTCCTTTATTGGCAAGGGTAACTCCTGAAATAAATGAAGCGTAACACATAGCACTTCTTGAATTAATATCATCAAGATTTCCATCTACTAGGTGCTTGAGTGCTTTACCACCTTGCCATATAGATGGGAGGGCAAGGGAATCAACATAGAAGTTTTCTACCGTTGATACATACCCTTCCATGAGTTGAGTGAGGGCATCAAGGCCAGTAGCACTAGTAACCTCTTTATTCACACTTAAAGAGAGGGATGGATCTAGAATTGCTATATCTGGGATATAAGAGTCATCTCTAAATGATTTTTTAAACCCATCTTTTCCAACTTGTGAAATAACACCATTTTTAGTAGCTTCACTCCCTGTTCCACTTGTTGTTGGAACTAAAATGAGGGGAAGGCGATAAGAGGGGGCTTTCATTGTCCCAACCCCTTCGAGGATCGATTTAATTGAGATGTGGGGATCTTTCCATTTATGCTGATGAAAGAGCATCACACTCACAGCTTTTGCACTATCTAGAACACTGCCACCCCCAATACCAATAACACATGAAATTCTTGAGTTATATTGATTGGCGACAATTGTATCAATTGAGTCGACTGTTGGTTCCCCTTGTACTATTTGGATATGTAATTGCGCCCCTTCACCTTCAAGGGTTCTTATAATCTCCCCAAAGGTAGCATTCTTTGTCATGGTATTACTCATGATAAACAACAAATCTCCCCTCTTCTTATATTCACTAAGATAGGAGGTAAGTGTTAAGAATGTAGAGGGACCAAAATCTACTTTAGGGACCTGCAATAGGGAAAAGGAATCAATCATATACTACTCTCCTATAGTGCGGGGAATATATATTACTCTATCTTTTTCATCTTTATTTCGCCGATAGATAATTGCAACGTGCCCCACTGTAGTTACAAGATCTGCTTGTACAGAGTGGGCCATTTTCTCTCCTAATTCCCTCACTTCATCTTTGAAGGATTGAAACCGAACCTTTACAAGCTCGTGGCTTTTTAATGATTCATCGAGGGCTTTGAGTACTCTCTCATCAGCCCCCCCCTTACCCACCATTACACTCACGTCGATATGGTGGGCTATTTTTCTTAAATAATTTCTTTTTGCACTATTCATCATATAATGACTATACTACAGATTCTCATACTGCTTAGCAACTATGTGGCGCTTAATCTTTTTAGTACTAGTCATTTCAAGTGGCTCTTTTGCAATTGTTAAACGGGTAATTCTCTTATATGGAAGTAATTCTTTATTTACTTCATCTACAATGCGTTGCATATGTTTTTGTACTGCTTCAGCTTTATTTGCATCTTTAACACTTTCGATGAACTTATCTGTTGGCAATATTATAATTCTAATCCCTTCTGCTTTTGTTTTTTTATCAAGTTCATAGCCAAGTACACAAAGTTGTTCAATATCATCATAGAGTTGGAATAAATCTTCAATCTCTTCTGGAAATACGTTCTTTCCCCCATCTGTGACAATTAATGATTTAGTTCTTCCTGTGAGATAGACATAATTATTAGAATCAATGTATCCAGCATCCCCTGTTCGTAACCATCCATCTTTGGATAGAATTTCATCGGTTGCTTCTTGGTTCTTATAATACCCTTGCATCACCATAGGACCTTTTACCATAAGCTCCCCAATCCCCCTTGAGTCAGGATCAAGAACTTTCATCTCTGTTTGAGGAAGAACTTTACCAACACTAGTTTCTACATATGCGTAGGTTGGGTTTAAGGTAATGATTGGGCTTGTTTCTGTTAATCCATATCCTTGAACAAAATCTATTCCAAGTTGATTAAATAATTTAAAAGTAGAAGCTGGTAAGGGCCCCCCTCCACTAATACAGATTCTAATATTATCCATACTGAGTTTAGCAAGAATGCCATTAAACATCTTTTTACCAGGATTTACTTTAAAGACCTTTTTAATGAATCCACTTACACTCATTAAAAATCTTATGAGCCCATAGACAACAATTCCTTTCTCTTTAATTCCGTTAAGTAATCCTTTGAGTAATTTATTAAAGAGCATTGGAACTCCTAAGAACATAGTAACTTTCCCCATTTTTAGCTCTTTGAGGATTTGACTTACAAGGAGTTTCTTACCAAACACAACTTCAGCACCAACACTAATTGCTTCAATAAAAACAGCAAGCATTGTGTAGGAGTGGTGGATTGGAAGAAGGGCATAAAAGACATCTGTTGGATAGAGAGTCATATGACCTTGAGCAAGATAACAGTCGCTCACTAAGTTTGAGTGGCTGAGCATAACACCTTTTGGGTTTCCAGTTGTTCCACTTGTATATAAAATAGCAGCAATATCTGTTTCAACTGAAACATCTAGTTTCACCTTCTTCTTCCCTTTTTTATTAAGGATATAATTATCTGTACCAGTTGGTTCAAGGGAAATTTTTTCACTAAGTCCTAGTGTCCCTTTTTTATCTATCTTATCAAGTCGCTCATTATCAACAAAGAGTTTTACAGCAGATGAGTGAGTGATGAGGTGTTCAATCTCTTTGTCACTTAGTTGGTAATCAATTGGGACGACAGTTGCCCCACTATAGAGGATAGAGAGGTAAGCTATTGCCCACTCTGGGCTATTTTTCCCCGTTACAGCAACTTTATCCCCTTTCTTTACCCCCCCTTCAGCTAAATAGGAGGCAACATTGATAACTTTCTCATGTACTTCTTTATACGTAAGAGTTAATTCAGATGGGGCAAAAGCGGTAAAACACTTGTTATGAGGATACCGCTCAACAGTGATGTTGAACATCTCCACAAGGGTTGGCCAATTTCCATCAAAAAATTTTCCTTTATACTCAGCTAAAAAATCCCAAGGTTTCACACCATCTTTTCCACTCATATTACTCTCCTCATAACCACAGTGCAGGTCTCATAGTAATTAAGGAGAAAAAAATCTCCTTAATTGTTAATATAAAACCTTATAGGGGAAAACTCAAGCATAATTGAACAGTATGTCAAAACATGTCAATTTGTCATATCATGTATAGTACTACAGTTACCTCGCAATACCCTATAAAGTGATGTCCTCTTTTCCATCCATCCATTCATAGAGAGGACCTACATTCTTCCTCGTAAGATTATTGACCTCTTTTGCCCCCTATACTACAGTATCCTCTATGAAATATACGACATTTGAAGAGTTCTGCTTCTGGGCAGATTCACTCACTAATTTAGAAAAGCGGACAAGTAACTATTCAGTCCGTGAATACCGACTAGATAGAATGAAATCTCTTTTAGAGCATATTGGAAACCCTCAAAAAAGGTATAAGAGTATACATATAGCTGGATCAAAAGGGAAAGGATCTACTGCATCTTTTATCGCTCATGGGCTAGGTGCCCTAGGATTAAAAGTTGGCCTGTATATGTCCCCCCACCTCATCGATTACAGGGAGAGATTTACCTTAGGTGGGAATTTTATCCCAGATGAAATATTAGTAGAAGCTGCCCATACATTTCGTCAATTAATAATAGATTTCTCATTTAAGGATGAGAGTGGATTTTCATCACCAACTACCTTTGAAATATATACAAGTTACGCTTTTTTCCTCTTTTCGTATATCAATTGTGATATAGCGGTCATTGAAACAGGTCTTGGAGGGCGACTAGATGCAACCAATATCATACAACCTATTTTGAGTATCATAACCCCAATAGAATTAGAACACACTGCAATTTTAGGTAATACAATAGAAAAAATTGCTCGTGAAAAGTCTAAAATCATCAAACCACACACTCCAGTGTGTATTTCAAGGCAAACAGAAACAGCTCGTAACGTGTTGGAAGAAGAAGCTGCTGTAAACAACTCACGATTGTATGATTTAGTTGCCCATGTTGAATCTATTGTGACAAAAACTACTCTAGAATATGAACAAGTTGCCATCACATGGGCAGATGGAAATACGACTCACTTACAAGTAAAACTGAGGGGTGAAGTGAGTGGAGAAAATAGTGCCCTTGCCCTCCTTGCACTCAAAATAAGTGGATTCTATAAAGAAGGGGTGAGTGAGAGGGCAATAGAAGAGACTACTTTAGTGGGGAGAATGCAACTCATCTCCTCTATCCCACCAATAATCATTGACGGAGCACACACAACTCAAAGTTTAAGACACCTACTTAATTCAATTGAGCAACTCTACCAAAAAGGGCCTAAGATTATCATATTTGGAGCCCTAGAAGATAAAGATCATATCCACATGATTAGGCTTATTCTTCCAATGTTTGATCACATCATTATTAGTAGACCAGGAACATTTAAAAAAAGTGATATAGATGCCCTCTATACCCTCTTTAAACAGGAGATAGAAAAAGAGAAGAGAGCTACTAATCTCTATATAGAAAAAGAGGCTAAAGATGCTATTTCCCTTGCACTCTCTTTAAGTCACAACACCTACCCCATCATTGCAACAGGCTCCTTCTACCTTGCAGGAGACATCCTAAGTGCTTACAATGAGTTATATCTAGAAACAAAGGAGAGATTGTGCCCCTAAACCATAAAGAGATTACCCTGTTATTATCTGAATTACCTCTTAGGCAAAGTAAAATTCAAAAAGTGTATCAGCTTGAATTTCACACCCTCATCCTAGAACTCTACCACAAAGATGAAGGCTTTTGGCAACTCTATGTAGAAGTGGGAACGCAAGACGCGCGTTTTCATAGAATAAGTGGTCCCCGGTATGTCCATAAGACAATGAAAAAGGGGACTAAGCAACGTTTTAACCAATACATAAGCTCTCACATTGAGGGGATGAGTATTGAAAAAGTGGAACAGCTCGAAAATGATAGACTCTTTACCTTTCACCTCAAAAGAGGATTAGATGAATTACTTCTTATCTTTAGGTTTTACAGTGCAAGTAAAAGTAATGTAATTGTCACCTCTACTGATTTTGTTATTCAAGACCTTCTTTATAGAAAACCAAAGGTGAAAGAAATCTCTGGTGAGACTTTGTGTATTGAGCAAAACAGAGTGCCATCTAAAAGTTTTAGTGTAAGAGAGTATAATAAAGAGCTCACCTTTAATGAGTATATAGAAAACCTCTATATGGGAGAGAGAAAGGGGGAAAAAGAGCAACTCATTGAAGCAATCAAAGCCTATTATGAGAAACACATAGCAACTCTTATAGCAGAAAAAGAGGCAACTCACTTACATCTCACCTCTTCTAAAGGGGGAAATGAGTATAAACGGATTGCAACTCTTCTAAGTATGAACTCTCACCTCATCCATAAGGGGATGAAAGAGATTACAATAGAAGATCTAGATGGTAATACTACCCACATCCCACTAAACCCCCTTATGAGCGCAGGTGAAAATATTACCTCCTATTATGATAAATACCATAAAGAGAAAAATAAGAGGGAGTATCTTTTAAATGAGTTAGCTAAAATTGAGAAAAACATTGCATCTGTTCAACAAGAATTAAAACAAAGCCCTACTGATGAAAATTCAATTCAAGAAATTAGAAAAATACATATTCATCTGTACAAGCAACCGAGTAAAAGTGGATCAAAGTATTCATCTCTACCAGGCTTATATATTCATAATGGAAAGTATGATATCTTAGTTGGAAGAAATGCGAGTGAGAATGAAGAGTTATTAAAAAAATTCACGAAAGGGAATGACTATTGGATGCACACAAGAGATGTTCCTGGTGGATATGTTTTTATTAAATATATTAAGGGTAAGAGTGTAGATTTAGAGACTATCTTAGATGCAGGAAACCTTGCAATCCTTTTTTCTAAAGCAAAAACGTATGACAAAGCAGATGTATACTTCACTCAAGTAAAATATCTTAAACGGGTGAAGGGGGGAAAGAAGGGACTTGTCCTTCCCACACAGGAAAAAACATATACTGTTGTGAGAGATGAAAAAAGAATAGATACCCTTTTTTCTAGGAAGCGTAATACTGGAGATGTAAAGTGAATCAAATATCGATAGAAAAAAGAGTAGTACATGGCCTAGAGCATACTGCTATTTGTATAGGAGAAGTTTCTGGAGAGCTTCCCCGTCACCTATTAAGTGGCACTCAAGAAGCAGGATATACATACATTGGGGGGCAGTTGTCCCAAATCTACTATAGTGGAATTACAGATAGTAACAACAAACGGTATATCATGTACCAAGATATCGAGCTCCTCCTTTTTAAGGAGATTGCCCACTCTTTGCGAAAAGAGGCAAAATCGAGAGTCCTAGAGCTCTCATCTGCCCTACAAAAGGTGGGGGAAGATTTTATTCAAAGTGCCACAGGAATCATCCCAACATGGAGAATATTTTGGATTAAAGGTGGTGGAGTGCTCCTGTTACCAGAGCGCCTCTCATCCCTCATTCTCTACAGTGCAAGTGATGAGGACAGAAATGAGCACCTCTATCGTTATATGAAACCAAATATCCTTCCCCCATTTGGTCTCACTCACCAGCTCACTCAAATACTCTACTATAGTGCAACAGGGGTAAGCCCATATGAAACAGCTGAAGCAAAAGAGATGAAATGGACTCATATTCCCCTCTCACTTGGCTTTTCATCCTTACACCATACGATGTGTAAAGCAATTGATTCAACTCTCAATACAACAATAGCAGAGCAAAGAAGCTCTTTCTCTCCAGCGTATAGTTCAAGTGAAAACTTAACCTATTTTGATACTCTGTTTACTCCCCTACAGTGGGAAGTAAGTAATGAAGATCCCTTTTTTGATGAGTATGTAGCTACCTCTTTTTCCCTCAAAGCTTATGTTGAAAATTTTAATAAAAAAGCTAAAAATAGACTCTTTTTTAGAAAAAAAGGGATTCCCCTATTACTTGCAAGTATCGCTGTTTTTGTTCTCCTTTTTTCAGGTATTCAATGTGCAATTCAAGCAAACAAACCACCCTATACAATGGGGATGCCTCAGGTAGAAATAATATCTGAATTCTTTGCTGGACTAAACGAGCTAGACCTTGAAAAAATGAATGCTTCCTTGATGAAAGGGGTTAAAAACCCCTTTGAAAAGGGTGTTTCTACCCTTTTTGTGAACTCACGAATTAGAGAAGCATATGAAGGAATTAATGCCGTAATTAGCCCATCTAGTTTTAAAATGCAAGATGAACAATCTCTCCTTGTTTCAACCCTTATATATGGAGTTGATAATATTCAATACAATAGAGTTGATGATAAAACAATTGATGTCACCTATGAATTCTATGAAGTGCCTATGATGGAAGAGGGGATGGAGGGCTATCCTCTACAGGTGAGTCAAATAATGGCAAGATTCACCTTCAACAATGATAAAGGGTATGAATTAATTGAGAGTATAGAGGTTTTGATGGAATCTGTTTTATATGAGAAGATTATCCCTACCTATTCAAAATAGTAGGTTTGTAACAACTTTTCTAATTGGGTCGTATCATCTGGGTGAAGCCAATGTACATCATGAAGGGACCTAAAAAAGGTCATTTGTCTTTTTGCATATTTTTGACTATTTACAACAATGAGATCTCGCAGGGCAGGAATTGAGAATTTTTTCTCCTTTTGTAAGATAAAGTATTCTCTATATCCAATTCCTTGCATACTTGGCCAAGATGAGGTTGCCCCCATTGCAATAAGAGACTCAATCTCCTCTAAGAGCCCACTATCTAGCATAATATCGACTCTCTGTTCAATTCTATGATGAAGCTCTTGTTTATCCCGAAAAAGACCAATAATGAGGGGGTTCATCCCTTTTCTTGGAGTTGTTGGGACCGCAAAATGACTTAAAGGTTTCCCACTCTCTTCATAGACTTCAAGGGCACGAGTTACCCGATACATATCTGATGGGTGGATTTTTTTTGCACTCTTAGGATCAATTTCAACTAATTTATCATATGCCCAATCTAAGCCATTTTCTTTCACTCTATGAGCAATTTTTTCTCTCACCACTGTTGAGCTTCTTGGGCTACTTGGAAGGCCATAATAGAAGTGTTTAAAATAATAGGCAGTTCCACCACAGACAATAGGAATTCTGTTTTGTTGTTCAATCTCGTGTAAAGCTTGATCGGCTAAGTGAACAAATTCTCCTACACTAAAAGATTCATCTGGATCTTTAATATCGATAAGATAGTGGGGGATACGAGAAAGCATAGATTCATCTGGCTTAGCTGAACCTATGTTTAAGTGGCGAAATATTTGAATGGAATCTGCATTAATAATGGAGTAGTTTTTTTGAAAGAATGTATCAAGAAGTGCAGTCTTTCCTACTCCTGTAGGACCAAACAAGAAAATAAGAGGCTGTTTATTCCTTATCGATGACTGAATATTCAACATCTTCAGTTAACACTCTTTCTAATACTGTTGAAACAATCTTTTTGTTATTCAATTCAGCTTCTTTATCTGGATTTGCAGCCAAGACATTTGATAAGCTAATTGCAACACAAGTCATTTCATACACATTAGTCTCTCTATCAATCAATAAATCTAATGGAATGCTCAAGGTTAGTCTCCTTATATATCTGCTATTAACTAGCAATTAACTACTATACACGAATGATTTAGTTTTGCCTAGTATCGTTAAGAATACTTTTAATTCGCCCAACGATGATAGTTGCAACCTCGATGGGCTCTAAATCATCTGTATTGATTACAAGATCTGCAACTGATGAGTCAGTGTTATCAATATTATAGATCTTTTTATAGCGAGCAGTATCTTTTTCATCGCGTCTTTGAGTCTCTTCAAGGCGTTGATTAAAAGATCCCCCCTCCCTTTTTTGAATTCTCATCGCCCTCTCTTTCATACTTGCATGTAAATATACTTTCAAGTCTGCATTTTTTAGCATCCAAATGGCGAGGCGTGAGCCAAGGACACAATCTTCAACAGCGAGGGCCATCTCAACTTGTCGGTTATCGAGTTCTTTATCAATTTCATCATCATTTTCAGCCATGTTACAAAACTGCCAAAAATCTATCCCCTTCTCTTTTGCAAGAGAGCGAAATGTAAAGTTGATTAATTCATAATTCATCCTATCTGCCACAAGGGTACTTACTGTGGTATTGCCACATCCACTTCTTCCTGAAATTGCAACTCTCATCTAATTTTTTCTTCCTATTCTATATTTCTTAACTGCTCTCGAATATTTTCCACATTATCTTTTAGAGAAACTACTACTTGATTAACTTCACTTATCGTGCTTTTGCTTCCTATTGTATTAATTTCTCTATGAAATTCTTGGCATAAAAAGTCCAATTTCTTCCCCACTGACCCTTGAGTTCTCATTGTCTCTTCAAACGCTATAAAGTGGGAATTAAGTCGCTGTAGTTCCTCTTCAATTGAGTATTTCACTAACAAAAGGGCAACTTCAGTTAAAAAACGCCCCTCATCATACTCTTTTTCACCCATCACCTCTTCTATCTTTTTAAGAAGATTCTCTTTAAGACGCATTTCAATACTACTACTGTAGCTTTTTATCGTATCTACTCCCTTTTTCATCTCATTCAGCAAATGAGCAATATGGTGATACGTTGCCTCCCCTTCCTTCTCTTTTACACCCTTAAATTCTAAGAGGGCATCATCAAGAAGGGAAAAAAGTGGGGTATAGAGGGACTCTATTTCTAATGTATTTGTGAGGGTGAATACTCCATCTAGCATTGCATAATCACGTATTTCTGCCCCTTTTTCGATGGAGGCGAGTGTAGCAATTGTATCAAAAGCTTTTTTATACTCCTTTACCATCTCTTCATTCACAATAAGTTCACTTGTGTGTGTAAATTGTTTATATCGAATGGTAATTTCAACAGAGCCTCGAAGTGCAACGTGCTTTATCCTTTTATCAATTTCTTGTTCATAGGGACTAAAGAGATTGGGGATATTGTGTTTAATATCGAGATACCGATTATTATACGATTTTACCTCTACTTCAATTGCAACATCTTCATTTCTCAATTCACGATGAGCAAAGCCAGTCATACTTATCATACAAATAGTTCCTTATATTTCTAGTAAGCGAGTATTCATTTCGTGGGTATTTCCTGCCCCCATCGTAATACAGAGTTCCGTTATCTGCAAGGTGGAGCGAATGATATCAATTGCCTCTTCTTCACTCTCTACATAGACGCCACCACACCTTGCAGCAAGTTCTTTACTAATCTTTTTTGCCCTCCCCTCTTGTCCATCTTTTCTTGCACTTAGTGCAACAGGAAAGATATAAAGTTCGTCGGCAAGTGTAAGAGATGAGATAAATTCTTCAAAAAAGGAGCTCATTCTACTCACTGTGTGGGGAAAGAATATAACTCGTATCTTCTTATTGGGATATTGGAGACGAATAGAAGATAAAGAAGCTCTAATTTCACTCGGGTGGTGTGCGTAATCTGTGTAGATAAGAAGTGGGTGTGAAGTGGGTGATATTTTTTGCATTCTCCCTTTTGCACCAAAAAAGGAGCCGAGGTGAGACAAAAGAGGTGCAATATTATCTAAAGAAAATTTTTTATGTAGCATCATTCCACTTAGTAAAGAAGCTCCAATTTGATCACTTACATACTCATCTCCAACAAGGTGCGTTGTAAATTCTGAGTTAAGTTCTTTAATAAAAAATGAGTGAATATTGCCATTATATGGATAGGTGTAGGTAAGAAAATTACCTCTTTTCTTCCCATACGTAATAAGGGTTATATCTTTTCTATTACTGTTCACATACTCAATTATTCTCCCTATTCCCTTCTCATCTTTGTTTACAATAAGGGGAGCTTGAAAGGGTAAATTATCTATGAGGTGGTAAAAGGAGGAAAATACCTTTTCTTCACTTGTAAAGTAATCAACATGCTCTAACTCAACATTTGTAATAAAAACTCCTTGCAGAGTAAGAAGGAGGAAGTGATCTTGATACTCACATGCTTCTATAATTAGGGGAGTGTGATGATGAAAAGGATGCTTTTCATTCTTATACCCTTCAACAAAGGTGCCACAAATAACATCACATGGAGATTCTTCATTTCTAAGAATATGAGCAATAGAGGCAACACTTGTAGTTTTTCCATGAGTTCCACTCACTCCAAAAGAGGGATACGTTGATGTGATAACAGAAAGAGCTTCATAGTATGAATAGATGGGTATCTTTAATTCATGGGCTAATTGAATAATTTCGTGACTCTCTTGATAGGCACTAGAGTAGATAATTGCACTAACTTTCTCAACATCTATTCTCTTTGGAAAGGTATCAGAAAAGGGGATTGAGTATTTTTTTAGATATGAATCGGTTGTAAAAACCTCTTTTATATCCCACCCCGACACAAAAATACCCCTTTTGTGCAGGAATATAGCAAGGCTACTCATTCCTGAGCCTTTTATTCCAACCATAAAAATGTGTTGTGATGAGAAAAGGGGCATCGAGATTCCTTTTTAAATGAAAAAAGCTGCCTATAGTGACAGCTGTTCATCGTGTAAAGATAGGGCAATACTTATTTAGAGTTTTTAATTTTTGCGTTACATTGCTTACAAACTTGTACTTTTGTGCCACTTACTTCTTGTTCATACATTACTTTTATTTGAGTTCTATTACAAACTGGACATGTGCCTCGTGCGTGGTTATATTGATCTGTAATTCCAGCTCCTCTGTGTGCTTTAGCCATGAAAATCTCCTTAGGCGATTAATTTAATCTATCAATCTAGACTATATTGATGAGTTATGAGTTTGTCAAGCAAGGATGGTAGTACTAAAATTGATATTGAATGTTCAATAAAAGATTCAACGGTTCTACTGGTAGAGGTTGCCAGTACCACACAGTAGGGACAAGGAGGGCGACATTGAAAAAGAGTGAATTTATCCTCGAACTTATTCCATAACTTGAAATGCCATCCCAATTAAATCCAAATAGGGTATCTAACTCTCCCCTATTCTCTTTGTAGCCAGCTTGAAAGGCAATATTCACATCTTTTATGAGTTGAATTTTTAGCTCAAGGCCCATATGGATACTCCTTTCTTCAATATCTGTAAGATTTGAGATATCGAAAGCTGTAGTGAAAAGAAGACGATTGAGCTCATTATTTTTATTAAATTCATTTGTTTGAAGAGCTAGGGCAACCTTTGCATGCTCTAATATTGTTCTCACCTTGAGGTCTAACTGATTTGTTTGCTCATTTAAGGTAAACAGCGAGTCAGTGAGGAGTGCAAGGGAGATATTAGGATACGAAATAAGTAGACCTAGTCCTGTTACAAATACCTCTTTATCATTGCTAGGTGAATATCTGTTTAGATAAACTTGCAATATGTAGTCCTGAAAGGCTCTATCTTTATCTATTGTTATAAGGGGGCGCTGTAAACGAGATCCACTTCGAACATAGAGCCCTGCACTAAAAGCAGAGAATCCATAGGCAACGTTGAGTTGAATGTAAGAGTTGCTGTAGGCTGTAAAGGTGAGGGAATCTCCATTAACAGCTCTATTGTCTGCATCAAACCCAAAACCAACTGTGAGGGCGCTGTAACGAGTTGCAAAGAGGAGCTCTAGATGAGTGATTGGGTGTTGCATCGATTTAATCGGGTCATTTTCATCTAAGACATCTTTGTCATAGATAGATTCACTTGCCCCCATATTAAGAGAGAAGATTGATAGGGGCTGAACATATAAAGAAGCTGGGTTTATGTGAAATGAAGAGGGGCTATCTGATAGTGCTGCACCAGATTCTCCCATTGCCATGAAGCGTAGTGATGGGGTAATAACGCTGAAAATGGGAAAAAGTGAATACGTTACCATAAGTAGTGCTACGATAATTGCCCTTTTTTTCAAACTTACTTTCCCCCTTCTTTAGATAGTGTAATCAATATTGTGATACAATTCTATTCTTTTAGCTCAATTGCTTCAAAGTATGAGTTCTCTTTACCTACATTGGTATAATTTTCTCTATTTCTTCTACAAAACCATCTCGTACATTACGTAATGTTTTGTTGGTGTAAAGATAGGAGTGAACTTCACCAATTCTCTCTTTTTCATACCCTTTAATATAGCGAAGCAACATGAAGGCCCTTTTTTCCATCTTCATTTTTTCTCTATTCGTTAGGGAAGAGAAGTGGGTGATATAAAGATCAATAAGTTGTTTCACTGCCAAAAATGAGTCCTCTATGAGATACTCTTCGAGCAGTTGAGCAATCTCTTTCAGCTCTTTTTCACTTTTTTTAGAGAGTTCATGAAACGATAAAGATGAGTCAATCATAACTCCTTTTATAAAGGAATACCCATCAATAGGTTCTGGTATTGGAAAAAAGTTAGACTCTTTTAACGCGTCAATTCGTCCAATTAAAGTTGCTATGTTGATTTGTTCTGGCAATAGAAGTGAAAAGGTAACCCCATCTCCTAAGATGTAGAGATTTTCACTCACCCCTTTATTTTGAATGGTAGCCCTACCCCCTTTTTTCTCCTTTGGTATTGAAACTAACTTGAATGAAGATTTTCTTAATGAGAGTATTTCATATATTTCTTGAATAGATAATATTCCATCACTCGGATAACTAAGAATTATGTGGGGTGCATCAATTCTATTCATCAACGACACCATTGCTTTATAGCTCTTTTTCAGGGAACAAAAAGGGCTTTTAGTCTTCTTCCAATCATCCCGTATACCACTCACATCCTCTAAAGTTCCCCCTTTATTTAGTTTATTACTTGGCGCAAAATCGTCCCACAAGGCAATCGAGTTGAGTAGGTGGTAGGCACTTGAGTATTGTTGAGGGTGAGAGGGTGGGTCTAGATAGAAAATATCTCCTTTGTGTGTTTTGACAAACTCTAATGCATCTTGTTGATACACTTCACAACGCGTTGAATTGTCTTGTAAAAGATGGGGGATAAGGAGGGTGATAGGTTCACTCACCCTTTTTTTTACAGAAGATGAACTGCCCACTATGTGTTTGTGATAGGAGGTGAAGGTGCCTGAAATGTTGGCACTACGCATCGCTTGATACAAGATGGATGAGATGATGAGGTTCACTTCATCTAATTGTAACTTCCCTTCAAGGTATGATGTTTCTACATCATTTCTCACAGCATCCAAAAAAAGGGCATTCTCTCTTGAGTAAAAGAGCCGCTCTTTGCCCCTTTCTATGGTGTGAGTATCTTGAGGGGCATAGTAGGCTGACACAAATGATTTTCCCCCTATTGCTCCCCCATTAGCCCCATAGAGCCCACTCATATTTAGGTATGAAAAGTAGGCATCAATGCCCCCCATAAAAGAGAACATAGAGGCAATATCTTCATGGTGTAGTTTTAGGTAGACACTATTTACAATATAAGAAAAATATTCAGCATCATTAGCTTTGACATCCATATTAAGGGTTTTAGCAACTCTACTTACAACCCCTGAACCACTGAAAGGGTCAACAAAGATAGGCTTCTCTTTACCCATTCGAATATCACTTAAAAGACTTTTTAATGAGGGAAGCATGAATTGCTTATTCTTTATGATAGAAAGCACACCATCTTTCTCGTATTGAGAATTTTCCATTATCATCTTCTTATTTTGTATATACCTCACACAAGTCACCTTTTATCTTGTAACCATCTATAAACTTTGATACATTCTTATAATAAGGAATCGTCATGAAAAGATTATCAGCGTTGTGGGCAAATAACAAGTCTCTTGATGCTATAATTATTGATGGGGATGAGGATGTTCTTATCTCATCAATCTCTCTTAGTAGCAAGAATTGTACTCAAAACTCCCTCTTTGTGGCGCATCTTGGCCTTCACACCGATGGGCACATCTATATAAAGGATGCTATAGAAAATGGAGCTGTTGCTATTGTACATTCTTCAGAATTAGAAGAAAAGATCAGTGGCATTACCTACATTAAAAGTAACTCACCACGTATGGTTGCATCCCTCTTAGCCCACTCTTTATATGCACCCTACCCCCCTTTTATTATTGGGGTAACAGGTACTGATGGGAAAAGCACTACCTGTGAGTTTCTCCACTCATTCCTTAGTTCAACTAATGCTACATGTGGTCTCCTTTCAACTCTTTCAATAGATGATGGAACTGGTAAGAGGGTAAGTCCGTATCGTATGAGCACCCCAGATGTTGATATCCTCTACCCATTTTTGCATGAGTGTTATAAAAATGGTGTTGAGTATGTTATCCTTGAATCTACAAGCCATGGATTGAGTGAGAAAACTGGGAGGTTGTCCCATATCACTTTTAGTGGGGCAATTATTAGTAATATTTCTAGTGAACACCTCGATTTTCATGGCTCTTTAGATTCCTATATTGATGATAAAATGAATCTCATTAGATCTCTTACCCCATCTGCTCCAATAGTGATTCAAGATAGTTTTAATTATAGGTATATTGTTTCATCCTTAGTAAAAGACTCAAGGCAAGTTATCACCTACGCAGTAGAATCTCCATCAACGGAGGCCTACATAAAGGCAAAAACACTCTCTGTTTCTCTAGATGTGAGGACATTATTGATTGAAAAAGGGGAAGAAAAGGTAACTTTCCCCTTTTCATATGCTCCAAGCATCTTCACAAACAATCTCACCTCTGCCCTCACTCTCGCCCACATCCTCACCAAAAAACC
>CAYVRR010000039.1:0-18906 GCA_964453215.1 uncultured Spirochaetaceae bacterium
CAGCTGTTTCATGAACAAAAGGTATCAGTTTAGCCATGCATTGTCAAAAGATATAGATGAAAGAGAGGAATTTCTTAATGACTTAGATCTCATTTGACTTTATCCTGACCGTGGCTTATGATACACATGTTGGGTCGTGCTCCGGTTGCCTACGGGCCCGGAGCCATTTTTTCTTAATAGGGTTCTATTAAAAAAATATAAGAGTAATGATTGAGTAGAAACAGATGCTTAATAGCCGTGGTCTTGGGATCCCACATGATGAGAAAGTTAGAGTAATACTCTCCTGCTTGAATATTATCTAATTTTACATCAATCTCTAACGGCATTTGAGCTATATATGGAGAAGACAATCTTTGATAAGGGAGAGAGTCTTCTCCTTTTCTTTTCTTTTTGGAATAATGTGTACAAATTAGCTCATGTTTATCTCACCTTTTATAGTCTCTTAATCTATTTTCGAAAGGGTTAAACTCATCTTTTATGAAAAGAATAAAACGAAAAGTATCAGGTTTGTACATTCTTTGACAAAAAATATAAATGAAAGAATTTTTTATCTCTCCCCCTTGTACAACATGAAGTGAACTAATATACTATAAAGGAATATCGATATATCAGGAGAAGATAGATGAAGAAAATAGCTATATTGTTCATGATGGGTCTTTTAGTTACCCTTATGACAATCTCACTGGTTAGTTGCCAGAAGAAGGCAGAAGAACCAGTAAAAACAACAACACCAGTTGTTGAAAAAGAGGCACCAAAAGCACCTGTTGCTACAGGTTCTTATAAAGATGGAATTTATTTTGCAGTAGAAGATAGTTTTGCATCATCAGGGTGGAAATATGCAGTTACATTAGTTGTAGAAAATGGTTCTATTGTAAAAGCTGACTGGGATGGAATTAATAAAGCAGCTGGCTCTTCAAAGAAAGCAGTAGACAAAATGGGTAAATATAACATGGTGAAGTTTGGTGGAGCTCAAGCTGAATGGTCAGTACAAGCTTCTAAAGCTGAGCAGCATCTACTTAAAACCCAAGATCCTACAGCAATTACCTACACAGATAATGAAGGACATACTGATGATATCGCAGGTGTTTCAATTCATGTAATTGAGTTCTTTGACCTCGTTGAAAAAGCTTTATCTCAAGGACCTGTTGGCAGAGGAATGTATACAGATGGTGCATATTATGCATTAGAAGATGAGTTTGCCTCTTCTGGTTGGAAAGGATATGTAGCCCTTACTGTAATGAATGGCAATATTGTTGGCGCTAATTGGTCAGGAATTAACAGAACTGGTGATGATAAAAAACTCTATGATGCAGCTGGTAAATACAACATGGTGAAGTTTGGTGGTGCTCAAGCTGAGTGGTCAGTACAAGCATCTAGAGCAGAGCAATACCTCATGGATCTCCAAGATCCTTCTCTTGTTTCCTACAGTGATAATGAAGGGCATACTGATGCAGTAGGTGGAGTCTCAATTCATGTAGATGGGTTATTTAATTTAGCGTCCAAAGCACTTGAAGATGGTCCAAAAGAATTAGGTCCTTACACTGATGGTGGCTATTATGCAATTCAAGACTCATTTAGTAATGGATGGAAAGAGTATGTTTCAATATTTGTAGAAAATGGGAACATAATCAGTGCTTATTGGTCAGCTCTTAATGAAAAAGGTGATGATAAAAAAGCATTTGATATGGATGGAAAATACAACATGGTAGCTTATGGTGGCGCTCAAGCTGAGTGGTATCAACAAGCTCAAAGAGTTGAACAACACCTTTTGGATACACAAGATGTGAGTGCAATTTCTTATAAAGATGATGAAGGTCACACAGATGATATCGCAGGAGTCTCTATTCATGTTGATTCATTCTATGACTTAGCTGCTCAAGCATTGAAAAATGGAGTTGTAAAGTATTAATCGTTAGATTGATGGTACAGATAAGAAGGTCTTTATCTCATAGGTACGAGGTAAGGACCTTTTTCTTAATCTCATCTACTAATACATTCTCTATCAAGTGAGACTCTCTTGCTTTTTGGATCACCTTTTTATGAACATGTGCCTCTATTGGCGCGTTTAGATACCACTGTAATACCCTTTTGGGGTGGTGAGAGAAGAGGGTTACAATTGCCCAAGCTTTTGCCATCACAATCTCTTTTTCATCTCGTCTCACATTTTCTATTATTCTAAAGCTCTTTTGTAGATAATTTAAATCATGAAAATATGAATTAATCATACCTAATGCAAAACGAACTCTGTAGGAATATTCTTCTTTGCTCTGCTTTTGTATAAAGGAGAAGTAGAGTTCAGGTTCTTTTTTAGTATGTTTTAGGGCACTAACAAAACTATCTACCTGAGCCCATGAGTCAACATATGAGAGGATAGAATCAATTAATTCGATTCTCTTAGCCTCTTCTATCTTTGTGAAGGCTAAAAGATGTAACCTCACCATTCGCATTTCATGCCACGTATCTTGTTCTATCTCTTTAAACAACGAGGTAAAAGGGGCCTCTTTTGCAATAGCTTTGATGTGATGAGCCCTCACGCCTAATACAGGGAGACCTTCTTTTATAATGTTTTGCAAAAATATCCGGTATTTCTCATCCTGAAAAGATGTGAGGGAATCAAGATATTGCATCCCTATTTCTCATCAAATTCAAATAGTGGAGTTGAAAGATACCTATCTCCATTATCAGGAAGGAGCACTACAATGTTTTTGCCCCTATACTCATCTCTTTGAGCAACCTGTAGTGTTGCCCAAAGGGCTGCACCAGAAGAGATACCAACAAGAATTCCTTCATGAGTCGCAATTTCTTTTGCACATCTAAAAGCATCTTCATTATCTACTTTAATAATTTCATCGTATATAGAAGTGTTTAGAGTATCTGGGATAAAACCAGCTCCAATACCCTGTATCTTGTGAGGTCCTTTTCTTCCTTCACTTAAGATTGGGGAGCCAGATGGCTCTACTGCTACGATGTGGATAGTACTATTTTTTTCTTTTAGATACTTTCCCACTCCACTAATCGTTCCACCTGTTCCGATACCTGCAATAAAAGCATCAATGTTTCCATCAATATCTTCATAGAGTTCTACCGCTGTTGTCGTGTAGTGGGCTAACGGGTTTTTAGGATTTGTAAATTGACTTGGCATGAAGGCACCTGGAATAGATGCAAGTAACTCTTTTGCTTTAGCAGTAGCTCCACCCATCCCATCTTGTCCAGGGGTGAGAACTAATTCAGCTCCATACCCTTTTAATAGAGCCCTTCTTTCAACACTCATCACTTCTGGCATAGTGAGTATTATCCGGTACCCTTTAGCTGCTGCTACAAGGGCAAGTCCTATCCCTGTGTTTCCACTCGTTGACTCTATGATTGTGCCACCAGGTTGCAATAATCCCTCTTTTTCTGCCCCCTCTATCATTGCTTTAGCAATTCGATCTTTTACCGACCCCCCAGGGTTAAGAGATTCTAACTTTACGAAGATATTAGATTCTAATTCGTAGAGTTTTTTCATATTATGTAGAGCTATTAGGGGGGATTTCCCTATTAACTGTGTAATGTTGTCATATATTTGTGCCATAGTTTTCCTCTTTTATGAAAAGTAATGGGTAAATGAGACATCGTCAATACAAAAAAAAGCTATCCTCTTATATAGAAGATAGCTGTATAGGTATGGTATATAGAGAAATTAGTTAGCTTTATTTTCTACAATTTCATGTAACTCTACATCAAATATTAAGAGCATATTAGGGGGAATCATCTCATTTCCCACTTCTTTAAATCCAAGGTCTGGGTGGACAAAGAATCTAAATTTTGATCCAACTGGCATTAAAGATACACCTTCAATAAACCCACTTGTGAGGTCTGCTACATTGAACATGGAGGGCTCTCCTCTTGCATATGAGTTATCTGCTACAGAGCCATCAAGGAAACTAATTTGATAATCAACTTTTATTGTATCCTCAACAGTAGGTTTTTTCCCCTCTCCTAATGTAACAACTTCATATTGTAATCCACTTTCAGTTGTGATTATGTTCTCATTTGAGATATTTTGTGCAAGAAATGCTTCTGCATCAGCTAAGTTTTCATTAGCCATCTGCGTCATCGCTTGTTCATACGTCGCATTGAGTTTTTCAATGTATGCTTTGAATAATTGATCAATCTCTTCATCATTCATATTAAGTGGAATCTCTGCAAAAGCATCAGATACCCCATTATGGAATTCATCAATCCCAACTAAAATGCCTTGGCTTTGTAGGTTGAACTGTACAACATATCCATAGCCATAGCTGAATTGGTATTTCATTGAATAGCCATTTTCTTGAACAACATTAAACTCATCTACACTCATCACACCATCAAGATATGATTGATATGTTTCAAAGGAGGCATTAATTTCATCATTAGTGAATATTGGCTCTTCACCATAATAAAAAGCATTCGATCCTTGGATAAATGGTGTTACTTCAATATTAATCCCTTGATCAATTAAACCTTGTGCTAAAAGATAGCCATACACATAAGAGAATTTTTGATCTATATCAGCATCGAGTGGGCTAGGAGGAAGACTTTCACTAATTACAGTTGCTTCTTGCTCTATTGGACTTTCAATTACTGATACAGGACTTTCTACTTTAGTTACACTCTCTTGCTCACCAGCTAAAGAATCGATCTCTGCCTTTGGTGTGCTTGCACATCCGGCTAATATAAGAATAGGGATGATAGCAAAAATTAATAGATACAATTTTTTCATGAACATAAACTCCTTACGATATAAATATATTACTTTTTAAACATTTGTGTTAGTAGCATACTACCAAAGAAGAGCGTTGAGTACCACCTAAATGTAAATTTTAGGTGAAGATTCCTTTTATCTCATCGGCAACTTGCCCTAGATCGATATTACGTAGTAAACGAGTGAGCTCTTTTTTACTCTCCATCATAAGATCTAATAAGAATACATAGATTGCATTCTTCTCTTTTTCAACAATAATTACTTCTTCTGTAGTATCCCCACTCATCATTCGCTTTACATACGCCTTCCGCTCTTCTTTAGATACACGAAATTCATTAAAATTCCAATCTCCAACATCAAACGATGATTCAAGAGCCTCTTCAATTTCATCTTCTAGCAAAGGAAAGAAATCTATGTTGGTAATGGCTTCAACTTCATCAACACTCACTGCAAAATTCTTAAGAGGTTCATGAGAACCTTCATGTGCAAGGATAAAGCCAATAGCTTTTAATTCGGGCTCTTCGTAATCTAGTACAACTTTGAAAAAAGCATCGGGAACTACGACATTATTTGGACCGATAGTAATTTTTTCCGTTTCTGGATAAAAAATGGGGCCAGTTACAACATACACACTCCCCTCAGTATCTGCAAAGTTTCTTACAACTGATTCTAATTCTGCCCAAATACCTCTATTAAAAGAGGGCTTTTGAGGGCTCATGTTACTCAGATAAAAGGTATCTTTCATAGCATCTTGGGACCATGTTGCATCAGCTGCTGGAATTAGGTGCCCTCTGTCGTACCCACTTTTTCTATAATCGCTTAGTTCAGCAGAGCCTGTGGTAATATATGGGTCTCGAATAAATCTATCTTCTCGTTCAAACAATCCATACAGCTCATCACGAGTGAGATGATAAGCTACCCAAGAGGCTTGTTCACTCTCTTCATTGTATACAAGGGAATATCCTGTGTGGAGAGTAAGGGTATCTCCTTCAACTAATAATGGTACCTCTAAACCAGCTATTACTTTATCATTCTCTTTCTCACCATAGTAGGTGGAGAGTGATGGGGTAGCTACATACAACAAGGCATAGAGGATAATAAGAGAGGTGAGTGTAAAAACAACTCTTTTGAGTGTAGTTTTCTTCCTTTTTTTTGCCATATATTTACATCCCTTCACATTACATAGATTATTCCTGATTGTAGATTATCCCCCCTATTGGCTCAAGGGCAATGGTGATGTTTTTGTTTTATTGAAAGGAGAGTGAGTGATGAGAGGGTGAGTATAATAAGATCTATGTAGATATTTGTTGAAGCTATGATAAAAAGGGGTGTAGATATTATTGATGAATTTTGATAATTCATAATTGTTGCAATATAAAAATTATTCATAATATGGGCGCCCAGTGCAACTTCAATTCCCCTATAGTGGTAGATAAGTAGCATGAAGAAGAATCCTGAAAGAAAGTAATAGAGTAAGACAGGGATTAATGTAGATGAGTCTAAAAGTTCTCTATTTAATGAGTGAGCAAGAGTAAAAAATAGAGCTGAAATAGTTGCAACTATATATTTATTATGGACAATTTTCTGAAAAGCTCTATAGAAGAAGGAGCGAAATAAAACTTCCTCACAAAATGCTTGAACAGGAGAGCACACAATAGCAAGAAGGAACATATATATATGTGAAACTACATTCTCATTATATTGAAACAAAAGGGGCTCATGAAAAAATATTACATTAATAGATGAGTTTATTATCATCCCAATGAACCAGACAGAAAGACCAAGAGAGAAACCCCGTATATTAAAACGGGGGTGGTCTGTTATAAAAGATAGAAGAGTAGAATGATGTACTACTCGAATAAAAAGGAGAAGGAGAACAAGTAATAAGAAGAAGGGTGCATGTTGAATTCCATATAAGATGAGGGGATTTGATGGGGCGTTACATAGAAAAAGAAGCTGACTTGTAAGGTAATTCCCACCAACCATAAAAAGGATTTGGATAGCAATAAATGAGAACAAGTAGTGGCTCGGGGGGAGGGGAAAAGTTGAATTATTCTCTTTCATAGAGTTGAGTATACCATAAACAATGGTATACTCAAATGTATGAATCTTGCCACCACAACAGCTGTACGAAAAGCTATATTTTCCACATTTGATACAAAAGGCTCTATTAGCGTATTCCCTAATGAAACAATAAGGCGTTTTTGGATACAAGAATATGCCCTTAAGAGTGAAAAAGGGGCAATTCTTCTCGAAAGCGTCCTTGCTTGGGATACCTTTTGTGCCTCCTTTATCGATTCAAAAGGGAAAGAGAAAAGTGATTATACTACAAAGATGATTTTTGCAGAGCATCTCATAGAAGAAAAAGCATCTAAACTTGAGTTTTTTATTCAACCCAATTTCCCCCATCTTAACCACAATATGAGAAGCTCCATAGTAAGTCTCATTTCCCGAATCCCAAATCTGAGGAAGATTCAAAAAGAAGATATTGAAAGATATAACAAACTGCCACAATCGTACCAAAATGATATCGACTTTATTGAAAATGAGTATGTTCACTTTTTAGAAAAACATCATATATATGATAATGCTCTCATGGAAAAAGTTGATTGTCAAAATCCTACATATATCTCATCATCTGTACACCTTTTCTTTCCAGAGCTCTGTACCTCGTATGCAGAATTTGAACCATTTGTGACACGCCTACCCTCAATTACGAATTACCGTGTAAAAAGTGAACAACATACTCCCCTCATTGTGTATGAGAATGAGCGGATAGAGATAAACTCAACCTTTGTGCGCATTAAGAAATTATTAGAGCAAGGCATTCACAGAGATGATATTATAATCACAGTGGGATCTCTTGGACGATTAAGAAGTTATGTAGAACTTTTAGCTCAACAAAACAACCTTAATCTCAATATCATCAGTGGAGCATCAATCTTTGATTATAGTGTTGGACAGATGTTTTTACTCTTTAAGGAGGTGTATCAAAAGCACTTTGACATAGATAGTGTGAAGAAGCTCCTCCTTAACCCAACAATTCCTTGGAAAGAAGAAATTATCCATAGAGAGCTTGTTATGAGGGCTATAGAACTCCATATCCATCAACGGCGTCCATATTATGAGAGTAATGATTGGAAAAGAAAGCTAAATACCCCATATAAAAATGATAGAGAGCTCTTCGATTATGCTCATCGCTTATTTCAAACAATTAGTATTCTTGTTACAAGCCACAGTAGTAATAAAATCGCCCAGTTTTTATTATTACTACAAAAAAACTATTTTAAAGAGGGGGCATTTGATTATGATGCCTCTTTGCCACATCAAAAAGTTGAAACCCAAGCCTATAGCTTTTGTCTTGAGCAATTAAGGTCTCTCTCTCATCAGCTAGAAGTGTGTGACCTCGAGTTGAACCCCTCTATGTACTCCCTTTTTCTCACCTTATTACAATCAAAGAAATTTAATCCAACTGGCAAAAAAGAGGGGATAAGGGTGTATGATTGGACTCATGGAGTCGCATTGGCACCCTTATATCACTTTTTTATCAATTGCAGCTCCTCCTTAGTTGATTCAACAATTACTTCAACCCCATTAGTTCCCTCTTTTAACCTTTTAGAAGAGGGGCAGCATATACTAAATTACTATATGATATCAGGAGACCATCTTATCTACTCATATGCTCCTAGTGGTTTTGTCGGCACAACAAATCTCCCTCCCTCATTTTTTGTGAGGCATTCACTCTTAGAAAAAAGTGTTCACAGTGATAAAACACTATTGGCGATAGAAGAAAAAGCATGGAAAGATGGATATAAACCACAAGATGTACTCTTTAGTAGCACGCAGCAAGAAGGATTTACCTATGCCTATATGAATTTCTTTCAAGAAAAGAGAATTGATTTTGCTCAAAGAGGAAAAAGCATCCCCCTATTTGATTATGTAAAAAATAGTGATGATGTAATTCCTATTTCAAGTTCTTCTCTTGAAGTATTTGAAAGTTGCCCCTTTGCCTATATTGTCCATAAAGTATTAAAGATACGAAAAACAGAATTTGATGAAGTAATACTCGATCATGGTGAAATTGGGAATCTTCAACACGCAATATTAGCCCTCTTTTTTCAAAGGGTAAAAGAAACGTTTACCACCTTTGATAAGAAAAACAGAGTTCAAATGAAGAGAATATTGCAAGAAGTAATCGATGAGAGAGTCAAAAAGATGACAATGATGTGGGGAGAAAGTAACTATTTTCTAGTTCACTATATTGCCCATCAATTTTTTCAACCTCTGTGTTCTATTATAGATAAAGAGATTTCTCTTTATAATGGGAATTACACAACACACTTAGAACTAGATCTCTCATGTGAAGATAGAGAGAAAAAGTATCACCTTTCAGGAAGGATCGACAGAGTTGCCCATCAGGATGAAAAGGTGCTTATTATTGATTATAAAAAGTCTAACACACCTGTAAAGAGGGGTTTTAGTATAGAAAGTGGATCAATTCCATCATATCAGCTTCCAATTTATAGCATTCTTATAGAAAAAAGCGGACTAAGTGGGTGTGATAAAGTTGATATAGCATCGTATTACAATATTAAGGATGCTAAATATGTAGAGGTGTGGAATCATGATAGAAATCTGGTAGAATATTTGATGAAATTAAGTATAGAGGCACTTGAGAAAATGGTAGATAGGATAATGAGAGGGGATGTTGAGGCAACTCCTAGCCCATCTTCATGCAAGTTTTGTGATTTTCGACAGCTTTGTAGAAGGAGATACTCACTACCATGATGAACAACACAGAAATAGAACAAGTAATTCACTTTTTCAATCCTGAACAAAAAGAAGCCATTCTATGCGATACGAATTGTGTGGTAACAGCAGGAGCTGGCTCTGGAAAAACAAGCGTTCTCACGTACCGTTTTTTCTATCTTGTAGCTTCAAACAAAGCTCAAGTTGATGAGATACTCACCCTCACCTTCACAAAGGCAGCTGCTGCTGAGATGTATGAGCGAATATATACCCTCTTTGTGAATCACAGCAGTGATGAATATATGAAAGAGCAATTAGAGAAGTTTGCCTCGAGCACAATTAGTACCATCGATAGCTTTTGTTATAGTATTGTTCTCTCTGATATGAAACGTTTTGGCCTCTCTCCAGATTTTATGCTCGACAATGAATCTTCTGTTGAAATTGCATCACTGTGTGCCTACGAGACAATAGAGAAGATGAAAGGGCACCCAGGAATAACGTTCCTTACTTCAAACTATGACCCCCTGGCGATAATTAACGATGTATTTGTCTCACTAGCAATAGAGCATTTTTATTTGGGTGATGAATTTAATAAAGATAGATTAACTCATAAGGTAATTGAGTATCTCACCTGTCAGCAAGAAATCATGCTAGAGAAGTTACTTACCCTCGTCTCTCGCCTTTTAGCAACAGATGGAAGGGGGAAGGTCTATCTTAATAATTATGAGTTACTTCGATCCCTTGAAAGGTTATTAGGTGATGAGTCTCTATTTCTCACATCTCAGGATGAAATCGAGGTGATAAAAAAGATAAGAAAAAGTAATGTGAAGGATGAATCTGTAGAATACTACAATACCCTTATCGTAGAGTGTAGAGAGCTTCTTCCCCTCTATGTCTCTTTAGTTCTCTCTCTTAATCAAAAAAATAACATAGAGGATGTGTATGATGTTTTCTCCTATTTTCACACCCTCTATATTGAAAGAAAGAGGGAGAGTCAGATTCTTACCTACAACGATGTTGCCCATATGGCTTACATTATTTTAAGTGAAAATGAGGAGATACGAAAAAGCTTTGCTTCATCATTTCGCTTTATTATGGTTGATGAATTTCAAGATACAAACCCTCTTCAAAAAGAAATTTTATATCTACTCTCTACCAATGAACCTGTGAAGAGGGGGAAAAAGGTTGAAGCTACTTCCCTTATTAAGAATAAATTATTTTTTGTTGGAGATGAAAAACAATCAATTTATCGGTTTCGTGGTGCAGATGTGAGGGTTTTTAAACGTCTTCATGAACAAATTATTGCTTCGGGTGGACGCCTTATTACCCTTAAAAAGAATTATCGCTCCATTTTACCCCTGATCTCCCTCTGTAATAGTTTATTTAAAGATATCTTTTTTGGAGCTACATTAGATTATGAAGCAACCTTTACTCCACTAGAAGCAGCAAAAGAGGAGAGTAGGATTATTCCAAATACATCTTTAGTTATTTTTCCTTATGTAGAAAATGGCAATAATGAAGAAGATGAAGAGGAGATTAGATTAGATTATAATCTAGCTCCAACTAAAGTTGAATTAGAAGCAATCTACATAGCAAAAAAGATTAAAGAGATGGTTGAAACAGATCACTACTTGATTGAAAAAAATGGAATAGTAAAGCGACCTGCATATGAAGATATTGCAATATTGATGAGAACAACAAGCACCCAGATGCACTATGAGAAGGAGCTAAGGATAGCAGATATTCCTTACACCCTCTCCTCTGTTAAATCTCTTTTTCTCGAAGCCCCTTTAAATGATATCTACACGATGTTGCAACTTATTATCTATCCACATGATCTGCTTTCCTACGCTTCTGTGCTCAGATCTGGTTTTTGTAATCTTGATGATATACATGTTATTGAACTTGTTGAAAAAGCAAAAATAGATAATCAGATATTCCCTGAAATTACTTTTTCGTCACACACACAGCAACAACTCTATACTCGGGTGAAGCAGCTTTATCAAACGTTAGTTGAAAAAAGCTCTAGTTCCTCTATTACATCATTATTGTATCACCTGTGGTATAATAGTGGGTATCGAAATCACCTCTTATCTTCTCCTCGCTATAGTGTATATATAGAACATTTTGATTATATTGAAGAACTTGCGTTAGATATTCAACGAAAGGGGGGAACTCTCCTTTCCTTCTTAGACTTTATTCGCCCCCGACTTGGTCAAAGTGAAGCTATGGGGGAGCTGAACATCCTTAACAGCACCCCTATTGGTGTGAATATTATGACAATCCATAAATCGAAAGGATTAGAATTTCCTATTGTAATCATAGCAAACGCTGGAGGAGCGGCGAAGAGGTTAACTACACCGGGGGTATTTTATTATGAAGATGAGGAGTTTGATATTCCTATAGCACACCACATGGTTGAAAACGGGAAATCAAAAAATATAGTTTTTGAGTTAGAAAAACAAAGAATAGAACAAAATGAGAGTGCTGAACTCAAACGATTACTCTATGTTGCCTTTACGCGCAGCAAGTTCCACCTTCTCATCACCTCCTATGATAACAATAGAAATATGAAGGAAGATTTAATTGATAAAAACTTCCTATCTATGATCTATTTTCATACTCAAAAAAATATAGAGATGCCTCATCAACTTAAGGTTGAGTGGGTGCAGAGTAATACCATTGAAACAAAAGAGATTATTCATAGAAGTACAATTGTTGAAGAAGCTCGTCTTAAAAATGAGTGGTATGAAAAAAATGAGAAGCCCCTCTCTTATGAGCAAAGAGTTGTTGGAGTAACTTCATTTCAAAAAAGTGATGAACATTCTTACCAAATTGAGATTCTCGCATCACTTCAAAGTGATGAAATTTTAGAAAAATACCAAATCTATACACTATTTGGTACATGGACGCATGCCCTATTTGAGTATGGAATTCACCATGTGGATGATGATTTTACCCTTGGTGACGATGTAATCACGAAAGAGGTCATTATATCACTCACTCCTCCAGAGCTCGCTCCTTTTGACCTTTTAGATAGTGAAATCTCTCAAATGGTTCAAGATATACTCTATATGAGCACCTCATTCTTTCACTCCCCCTTCTACACATCACTCATCACACCTGAACTACAACAAGTGGAGAGTGAAGTCTCATTTATTGCAAGAATTATGCATGAAGGTGAGAGTATTGTTGTACAAGGGATTATAGATTTGTTATTAGAGTATGATGAATATATGGTAATTATAGATTTTAAAACAGATAAAATAGTTGACCCCTCCTTACACAAAACACAACTTGGTATGTATAAACAGGGGATAGAGAAGATCTATAACAAAGAAGTGAGGGCGCTTCTTTGTTATGTGAGGGAAGTTGGTAGTGAAATCTGGCTATAGATTATACTGAGATTGAAGTTCTTTCTCAGCTTCAATAAGTTTTAATATAGCTTGTTGTACCACTTCTTTAGGAGCTGCATAATTAAATCTTACAAACTCTTTATATTCATCTCCAAACCATGAACCATCATTCATTGCTATATGGGCTTTTTGGCCGAAGAACCTTGAAAGAATCCCCCCATCTCCCCTTGAAGCATACAAAGAGGGATGTTTCTCTTTATCAACTAATAGGGTCCTATAGAGGTGCTTACACTCAATGAATCCAATAAAAGAGGCTTCTGGGGTGATAAAATGCATTGTTGAGTTATGTTTTTCTAAGAGCTCTTTTATCATTTTGCTATTTTCTTCTAAGTACTGGATAAGGGAGATAAGCCAATCATATCCCCCATCATAAGCCGCTTTAGAAGCAACAGTTGCTAAAACATCTGGAGATATTTGTAGTGCTTTGAGGCGCTTCGTAAATCTATTTTTCATCTCAACATCACTACAGACAACTACTGAGAAATGCTCTCCAGCTATATTGAATGTTTTAGATGGAGCCATGCAGGTTGCACAGGGCAGATCATATAACGCAGCAATTTCAGAGAACGGAATATGCTTAACACCTTTAAATGCTAAATCAGCATGTATTTCATCACTAATCACAACCATGTTTGATTGTTTTGCTATTTTTGCTGTTTTTTCTAGATCTTCTTTTGAAAAGACGACCCCTGTAGGATTATGGGGTGAACAAAACAGGAGTATTGATGGACTTTTTTCTTTTGTTACCTTTTCTAAAGTGGCAAAATCTAATGAAAATGTGTGATTATTTTCATCATAGAGAAAAGGCCAAGCGACTATTTCTCTGTTAAGGTTGTTGATAATATCTACAAAGGGGTGGTAGGAGGGGAAAGGAAGGACAATAGAGTCCCCCTCTTTTGAGTAAAGTTCAACCAATGTTGCAATGGAAGCGAGCATTCCTGGTGCAATTGCGACAAGCGATGGATCGATTGTAATATTGTGCCTTTTTTCAGCAAATGAGATAAAGCTTTGTTCTACCCCTTTTATATAGGGGTATCCTAGGATAGTTGAATCTATCTCTTTTTGTAAGGCATCAAGGACTACTTGGGGGGAAGAGAAGTCCATATCTGCAACCCAAAAAGGGGCAGCATCTTCATTATTTGTAAAAGTTCTAATAACTCTTTTATTATACTTTACTGAGTAGGTTTCACTTCTGTCAATTTTTTTATCAAATATGCTCATGTTGATGATTTCCTTTGTTTCTCAAAGTATGAGGGGCCTTTATAGTATGAGTAGCCCATCAGAGGTTTTCTTTTTAATGTGATGGCATGGGTTGGACAGTGATGATAGCAGGCAAAACACTGTTGGCAGTGGTGGAGGTATTGTATACTTTTGCCACTTAAGATGATGTTATCTACTGGGCATTTTTCAACACATACTCCACAAGATGTACACCTTGAGTCTACAATAAATTTTTTATCATATTCATAGCGCCAATCACTTATTCTCAAGAATAGCTTTAATGCGCTATTACTTAATGGGAGCCTTGCTTTTACTTTGATTTCTTGATTTTTAATATCTTTAATGATGTTTTTTACTTTTTCATATGCGTGTTTTGATACCACATCTTGTTTTTCTTTACTTGGAATTTTAGTAATAGGTATGTAGGTATCTACCATTTTAATAGTTTCAGTATAGCTTGCTACAAAACCAGATTCTTCAAGAAGGCGCTCTGTGATAGAAGGGGCATAAAAACTCATCCCACCGTGTGTTAAAATGACAAAGAGGTAATCGAGATCTAGCCCACTGTTACCAAGAACATCGTTGAGAAAAGAGATGAGGATAGTTGGTGGGGCAAAGTAGTAAACGGGAAAAATAAGTCCAATTTGGTCTAATCCTTCTACATCTAATAAAGAGGTTTCTCCCATATTCTTACAAATCTTTGCTCCTATCCCCTGTGCTATTTCAAAGGCGACAGCTTGAGAATTCCCTGCTCCTGAGAAATAAAAGATTCCACTATTCATGCAAAGAACTCCTTTTTATCTATTTGTTCAATTTCTTTACATACAGAGAGAATATCATCTTGTGTGAGGTTGAGGTTCGTAACGAGTCGTACTGAATTATTATCACCAAAACAAGCTATGTTGTGGTTTCTCATCACGTGTTCTACTTTTTTTCCACTAACCCCTTTTACCTTGAAAAAGATAATATTTGTTTGAACATCTAGAATATCAAACTCAGCCCAATCTGTTTTCTTTAGAGAATTAGCAATCTGTGTTGCTCCTTGATGGTCCTCTTCTAAACGGGCCATATGATGAGTGAGAGCATATATCCCTCCTGCAGCAAGAATACCTGCTTGTCTCATCCCACCACCTAACATTTTTCTTATCACCCGTGCTTCTTGAATGAAAGGAGTACTACCACATAAAAGCGATCCTACAGGAGCTCCAAGCCCTTTTGAGACACAAAAGGTAACGGTGTCAGTTTGTGTAGCTAGTTCTATTGGGTCCTTTTTTGTAGCAATTGCTGCATTGAAAAAACGAGCTCCATCTGTGTGAACGAGCATGTTGTGTTTTTCTGCGAGTGCTTTTATTTCAACTAAGGTGTGATAGGGGTAACATATTCCTCCAATCGTATTTTCAATTTCAATAAGGGCAGTTTGCGCAAGGTCGTATGATTTTTCTTTAATAAGAGGTTCTAACTCTTTTGCTTGAAGAATCCCTTTTGGGGTGGGAACTCCTATACTCAAAGTTCCTGCAATACTTGCAATAGCTCCAACTTCATGTTGAATGATGTGGGAGTTTATATCACAAAGTACCTCTTTCCCCCTCCCTCCATTAATATATAGGGCAATAAGATTGGCCATCGAACCACTAGGAACAAAGATTGCATCTTCTTTCCCCACTATTTCACTCGCCATTTTTTCTAGGTTGTTAACACTTCTATCTTCATGGTATACATCATCTCCAACTTCTGCTTCTGCCATTGCTTCTCTCATCGCGGGTGTTGGTAATGTGATTGTATCACTTCGTAAATCGTACATCAAAAATTCTCCTGTTTTATAGTTTCTAGTAAGGTAAAAAATGTGGGAAAAGTCACTTCCACAGCTTCAATTCCTTGAATAGTTATTGGACTATGTGCCACTAAAGAGGCTATTGCCATCGCCATAATAATTCTGTGATCCCCATATCCATTGACTAATCCACCGTTTAGGGACTTTTGTCCATGAATAATGATTGAGTCTATTGTATCTTCAACTTGTACGCCAAGGATTTGTAGGTTTTTTTTCATGCAATCAATTCGATCTGTCTCTTTAATTCGAGCTTGGGGCACATGAGATAACACAGTTGTACCACGAGCTACTGATGCTACAACAGCTAAAATAGGGAGTGCATCAGGGATTGCATTTAGGTTAAAAGTTCCTCCAACTAACTCATCATCTTCTTCTAAAGAGACAATTACTCTATCATCACTGTAATGAATAGTACATCCCATTTTTTCTAATATTGTGAGAACTTCTTTATCACCTTGTGTATCATTTCTGTTAAGTCCTTTTACCTCAATTGTTCCTTTAGCTACAGCTGCTGCAGAGAAAAAGAAAGAGGCAGAGGAGTAATCTCCTCCAATAGTAACATCTATTGAGCTATACTCCTCTTTTCCTTTGATATAAAAATAGGAGAGGGCTTCATCATGTTGTAGTGATAGTTGTTGCTTCTTTAACCAATCGAGTGTCATTTCAACATATGGTTTTTCATTTAAGAGATCAACCTTGATTTCAACACTACTTTGTGCCATCACACTACCTAATAGTAGTGCTGATAGATATTGACTTGTGTGACCACTGACATTCACTTCTCCTCCAGTAATTGGGCCTTGAAGGGTGAAAGGGGGGTACCACTCTTTTGTATTGTTCGATGGATAGGAAACCTCTACTCCTAATTCCATGAGTGCTTGAAGAAGTGGTTGAACTGGTCGGTTGTTTAATTGATTATCTCCAAAAAAAGTAGCCCTTGTGCTTAGAGATGCAACCATTGCGCATAGGAGATAGAGGGTGGTGCCTGAGTTTCCACAATCAATTTCTACAACATCTGGAAACTTTGTAGGAGGTTTTACTCTGATATAGTCCTCCTCTATTATAATAGTTGCCCCAAGAGTTCTACAGGCGTCTATGCAGCTCATCGAGTCTGATGAAATGAGAGGATTTTTAATGATTGATGTCGATTTAGAAAAAGTTGCAATGAGTAGTGCTCTAATTGTTTGACTTTTTGAAGAAGGCACTGTAATGGTGCCCCCTATGTGTGCTCTATTAAGGGTAATATTCATACAAGGCACTATATCAAGTAGAGAAGACAAAAAAAAGCCCCCGAAGTTAATCGAGGGCTAAAGTTATCATAAATAGGTTATCTATTTTTTCAAATAGATATCTTTTGTTGGATGGTAGTCCATTGTGTTAGGATACCAGCCACCCCACTTAGTGGTGTCAACCATGTTGTTTGTTGTGTAGTAATAGAGTGGCAAAATAGCTTGATCTTCATTGATCATTGTATATTCAGCTGACATTAAGATTTCCATTCTATCTTCACCGCTCATGGTAGCAGCCTCTTCAATGTAGTTGTCATATCTCTCTATGTTAGAATATTTACCACCGTTCATTGCTGTGCCTGTAACAAACATGTCGAGGAATGTGTTAGGATCTTGATAATCTCCTACCCATCCAGCTCGAGCAACTTGGAAGTTACCTGCGTTTCTGCTTGCAAGGTATGTTGCCCATTCTTGGTTTTCTAGTTCAATAGTAATACCTAATGCTTTTTTCCACTCTTGTTGTAAGAACTCAGCAATTGCTTTGTGGGATTCTGAAGTGTTATACAGAATTTTTGTTTTTGGGAAGCCAACACCGTTAGGATAACCAGCTTCAGCTAATAATTTACGAGCTTGTGCAATATCATAAATAGGTTCACCTAAAGAAGGGTAACCAGCCATTTCAGGTACAATACCCCAAGCTGGGATCTGTCCACCACGGGTTACGTTCTCTACTAATGCATCTCGGTCAACAGAGAGTGAAAGAGCTTTTCTTACTCTTACATCATCAAAAGGAGCTTTTTCAACTTGGAATACATAATAGTATGTAGCAAGTTGTGGTGCTCTGTGATAATCACGTCGTAGGGAAGCTGCTTCAATTTGATCGAGAGGAACTGTTGTTACCCAATCAACTTCACCATTTAGATACATGTTATATGCTGTGTTGTTATCATCAAGTGCGTAGAATACAACTTGATCTAAGTTGACAGCTTCTGCATCCCAATAGGTAGGATTAGGAACTGCGCTAATATATGATTGTGGTACCCATTCGTCAAGAATATATGGTCCATTTCCTACAAAGTTCTTAGGAAGAGTCCATTCACTGCCATACTTTTCAATGGCATGAAGAGGCACAACTGCAAATGAGTAGTGTGCAAGGGCGCCAATAGCATAAGGAAGTGGTCCTAAAAGATCCATTTGGAATGTCTTTTCATCAATAGCTCGGATTCCTACAGATTCAGGTCCTGCATTTCCTTCATTGTAATCGCCAGCCCCTTTAAGGAACATAGCAGGGAACCATGCATATGGACTTGCTGTTTCTGGAGCGAGTGCTCTTAACCATGAGTCAACAACTGTTTGAGCAGTTATTTTAACTCCATCTGACCACACAGCATCATCACGAAGTGTGAATGTGTATTGATCACCTTCAGCATTTGAAGTCCAGCTTTCTGCTATTCCAGGAACTGCATCTGCTGTTTCAGGATGATAAGCTACTAAGCCTTCAAAGATGGTCTCGTAAATTCTGTGTTCTGGAACACCTTGAATTTGGTGTGGGTCGAGGCTTTCTGGCTCTGCACCGTTGATTAATCTAAATACAACGCCGTCTTTTAAAGCGACGGGGGCAAGAGTAGCGACAACTTCTGGTTCAACATCAGCTGGTGGTGCCATTGCTGCTTCTACATCTGGTTCTGCTACAGTTGTTTCAGCAACCACAGCTTCAGCTTTCATTTCAGCGAG
>CAYVRR010000040.1:0-10982 GCA_964453215.1 uncultured Spirochaetaceae bacterium
TGAGGTGATTCACACTAATTCCAGTTGAGAGAGTTGAGGTGAGTTCTTCTGAATTATCTGCGATGTCTTGAACATACACATTGGTTGCTAAAGATCCTAAAGTGAGGATAGAATCGAGTACATAGTTGATACTTACTACAATAAATGCAACTTCATGGCTAAAAAGACGATGAGAAAACCCATAGAGAAGGCACACTACAACTAATATGAGCGTATCAACTACCATGATTAATTTATACCCAACACGGTCTATAAGGCGTCCAATGAGAGGACTAAAGAGCATCCCAAACACAGCACAAAGGGCCAAAAGGAGAGAAATGACTGAAGTAGATGCACCATAGTGTAATATAAGAACATAGGGGGCAAAGGTAAGAAATATTTGTTTTCTCGCACCATAGAATATTTCAAGGCCATAGTATTTATTAAATTTCTTATGAAAATAGATTCTACTTCTTTTTACTACTCGTCCCTCATCTTTTAAAGCAAAAGCAACCAAAGTTGCTCCTAGTAGAAGGACACTTGAGATAAGAAAGATAATCTTAAACCCTTTTGAATCAGTTTCTGCAATACCAAAGCGAGGAAAGAGGAGAAAAAGGAGAGTTACTACAATAAATCCACCAATTCTTCCACCGTGTTGCATCATACTTGTAATACCTAACGCAGCACCCTTCTTTCCAGGGTGAGCCAAGTGTAGAGTTATAGTAGAGGTAACCGGCATAATGATGTGTTCCCCTAATGAGTAAACAACGAGAAATAAGACAACAATAAAGGCACCTGTTGAAGCAAGTAAAAGGCCCACTATCCCACTTAAGGAGATAGCTATACCTATTTTATAGACCTTTGTTTCACTAAAGCGATACATTGTGGCTAAAATAAAGACAAGGAGGAGGCCAGGAAGTTCTCTAAAGAACTCTACAATTCCCCGTTCAAATTCATTAATATGAACAATCTGTGCTAAATAGTTATCCTGAACCCCTCTATAAAGTCCATGTGCTAATCCGAAAATAATGATGACTGATAAGAATTGCTTTACATTCGTTGAGTTTCTAAATATTGATTGCTTAGAAGCCATGGTTCATCCTTTTATATCACACCACTGACTTCTCTAATAAAATGGGAGTGGGGGGTATATCTTATGTAGAAATTTTATTGATACCGTATGGTTTGCCACACTTTCTGATATTTCTCAAGGTCTTTTCCTAAATCTACCTTTAATTCATAGTTTTCTAATTCACTTTGATCATAGAAAGGGATAGATTCTCTATACTCATCAGCTCTACTATTTACACTGCTAGGATAATTAAACTCATCTAAAAAGATTGCATGAATTTCAGGTCGGTGGAAAAAGTTAATAAATTCATGAGCTAAGTCACTATTTTTTGAACCTTTAAGAATTACCATAGAATCTATATATAAAGGGCCACCCTCTTTAGGGAGGAAGAAATCAATCTCTTTCCACCTTTTTTTAGGAACCTCTTCATAAATTACCTCTGGATAGGCATGGCTAATCCAAAATTCACCTTGACTAAATGCCTTACCAAATCCTTCTGCATCAAATTTTACAATATTTGGTTTCCACTTTGTATTAATGAGATTTCCTGCCTCTTCTAGTTCAGCCATATCAATTGAATTCACTGAATAGCCTAGTGTAGTGAGGGCAATACCCATCACTTCATTCATATCATCAAGAAGTTGCATTCTCCCTTTGTATGTTTCATTTTCAAATATTGTCCAATCCTTCTCATAGTTAGTTACTTTTTCTGTATTTACTGCAACTCCTGCAGCTCCTATAAAATAGGGGACAGAGTAGGTGAAACCTGGATCATAGCTTTGAGAGAGAGAATGAGCTTTTTTATTGATATAGGAGAGATTGGGGAGTTTCGAATGATCTAGTGGTTCAACCATATCTAAGGTAATCATAATAGAGGTGTAATCAGCAGAAGGGACAACAATATCATACCCCCCTTTAGATGCTTTTAACTTTGCAAACATCGCTTCATTAGAAGCATAGTTGTCGATAATCACCTTCGCATTAAATTCTTTTTCAAACCTATCAATAATTTCACGTGGGGTATAATAGGTCCAGTTATAAAGATAGAGAGTTTGTTTTCCACTCTCTTTAGTACAACTTGTTAATAAAGCACTGCTGATTAACACAATAACTATAAAGGATGCCAATATTAATTTTACTCTTTTGCCCAATTTCTCTTCACCTCCACTACTAACTTTTGTAGGTACTATTGATTTTTTTTATATCTCTATTATAAGTAATTTTACCACTTATTTCTATAGTTCAATGTCGACTAATGCTGTGTAGATGCTTTTGTTCAATCTTCTCTCTATAGAATGAAACAACACGCCCTTCATCTACTTTATAGGTAACAGCATATTGTGCTATAAACCAATCATTGTTGGAAAAAGTGATCTTGTTCTCACCAGATGACTTTTCTGTAAGTAAAAATCCTTTATATGGAAAAAGAAACTTATCGGGTATAGATTCAGGAAAAAAGCTTTGAAGAGATCTATACCATCTGCTGAATTCTGTATTGTGAGTTGTTAAAAATATCATATTATTCACATATTCATACCTATTAAATTCTACATCAGTAGAGAGGGAAGGAAACTTGATATTCTTAAGATTGTGCGCTTGATTTGTTACAGAAAGAATAATAGCAGGCGATAGGATCAAGGGAGTTACAATGTGGTTTTTTGTATATAATGAGTCGATTAAGTTTTTGAGCAACTCTTGGTTAGCCTTTGATGGGTGTAAGAGTGAAATGTAGATTGGATTATCATTTTTCATACATCCTTAAGTGTAGTTAAAGAGTGAAGGGATAACAAGTAGGTGAGTTCTATATATTTTACTTCTCTTATTGACCTTTCCTATTTACATACTTTTAATATTCTGGTAAGGTTTCGTGAGTCACGGATTTTGTGAAGTTTTGCTATATGCTTATAATGCTCATGTATATAGTTAACATTGCAACTAGTCCCCCATAAAATGTGAATGTAAAGTATAAGGTGGAAATAATCATGGCACGAAGATGTGATATTTGTGGAAAAGGTACGGTAGCAGGTAACAGTGTTCCCCGAAAAGGTCAGGCAAAAAAGAAAGGCGGAGTAGGTCAACACATTGGTGTTACTACAAAAAGAAGCTTTCGACCGAATATCGTAACAGTAAAGACACTCATTGGTGGAACTACACGCACAATTAAAGTGTGTACTCGTTGTTTACGTAGTGGCAGGGTTCAGAAGGTTGTATAACCTTTTGTGTCTTTATTCAGTTAGTGAGAAAAGAGCCCTGTGTGGGTTCTTTTTTTTTACACAAATCAGTTAAACGATAAATATATATTGATATAGAAAAATTAACTAAAATAAACTATTTGATCTCACCAATTGAGGTCATAGGAGAATACAAGTGAAGAAGATTGAAGTTCATGCAATAGAAAGCACCATGATTGTAGAGCCTGGTAGTGAGAATACATTTAGAGAAATTATTACTTCTAGTAAAGCAACTCACCATATCTTTGTTGTCTCCCCCATCAGCCCCAAAGCACTGGAGATTAGAGATCTTTTAGACGCTGCAAAAGCTCATGATGAGCGGCTGTGGTCAATGATGGAAGCCCACACAAGTGAGTGGGTATCATTAATAGAGAAAAGAGTCTCACCAAAAAACCAAAGTGCAGTCCTCAGTGAAATAAAAAATGGCTTTAATGCAGTAGAAGACCTCCTTAGAGCCATTTGGTTAGTAGGAGATATCTCAACTGGATCTATTAAATATATAGATACACTCCTTATCCGCTTTTCATCCCTTTTATTGAAAGAATTGTTACGTGATGAAGAGATTGAAGCAACTATATGTTCAATAGCAGAACTCCTTAGTAAAAAAGAGACACTATTAGACTCTTATTCAACTATTATCTTAAGTGGGGAGTTAGAACAATCATCTGCCCATAAACATGATAGAACAAGTGAATATAGCTCAGCTGTACTTGCTAACACCTTAGGGGCACATACCCTTACATTTTGGAATCCATCTGAAGTAGTCTCTACTGCAGATATTAATGATGTTCCAGGTGCCAGAGTTATAGATGCACTTACCTACGCTGAAGCTACCGAACTCTCATTCTTTGGCTCACCTGTTATCCATCCACAGAACATGGTTCCTATCATGGATAAGAAAATTGTGTTGAGACTGAGAAGTTTTGCCCATATTGAAAATGAAGGGACCATTATAGATGAAGTTAAAGGAAGGGAGAACACCCATGTGGTGAAAGGATTCTCTGTCATTCGTAATATTGCCATCATTAACGTAGAAGGAGCTGGAATGCTTGGTGTTCCCGGTATTTCTATGAGACTTTTTGCCGCAATGAATGAGCATGACATTAGTGTTGTCCTTATTAGCCAAGCTTCAAGTGAATATTCAATTTGTTTTGCTGTTCCAAGTGAACAAGCTTCTTTAGCAAAAGCAACAGCAATATCTACGTTCTCAGCTGAAATTGAACAAAAAAGAATCTCCACCATTACAAGTGAATATGGGTGTGCAATTTTAGCAGCTGTAGGAGAGAATATGAATGGTGTGCCAGGAATTAGTGGCACATTCTTTGGAGCATTAGGAAAGGCCCATGTGAATGTGAGGGCAATTGCGCAAGGCTCTAGTGAACGAAATATTAGTGCAGTTATCTTAGAAAAAGATGCTAAAAAAGCATTACGAGCACTGCACGCAGGCTTCTTCCTTTCAAATCAAGCACTTAGTGTTGGTATATTTGGTCCTGGAAATATTGGCGCTACCTTAATTGATCAAATTGCCCATGAAGCTCTTCGCCTTAAAGATGATTTTGGTGTTGATATTAGAATACGGGCAATTGCAAATACTACCCATATGCTCTTAAGTGAAAATGGGATTGACCTTGCTAACTGGAGAGAGCTGTTTGATAAAAAGAAAGTTCCTATCGAAGTTGCCCCTATGGTAAAACACGTAAGCGCTTCTTATTTCCCCCACGCTGTTTTAATTGATTGTACAACTAGTAATGAACTGCCAAACCATTATGTTGGATGGATTGAACGGGGTATTCACATCATCACTCCCAATAAAAAAGCAGGAACAGCTCCCTATCCAGAGTATGAAAAATTGATGGCTACTGGAAAAAGATTTGGAAAGCATTTCTTATATGAAACAACTGTTGGAGCAGGACTTCCTGTCATTGGAACACTAAAAGACCTCATTCAAACAGGTGATAGAGTAAAAAGTGTTGAAGGAATAGTAAGTGGGACACTTGCGTATTTGTTTAGCCAATATGATGGAACGATTCCCTTTAGTACCCTTGTGAAAGGGGCAAAAGAGATGGGGTATACCGAGCCAGACCCACGAGATGATTTATCTGGAATGGATGTAGCTCGAAAAACAGTTATCCTTGCTCGAGAGATGGGGTATAAAACAGAAGTGAGTGATATTGATGTGACTAGCCTCATTCCTAAAGAATTAGAAGATGTTCCCCTTGATGAGTTCTTAGAAAAGATTGAATTAATGGATGAACACCTCTTACGTCTCTATAAAGAAGCTGATAGTAAAAATCAACGACTACGCTATGTAGGTAAAGTTGATAGTAATGGAGTGTGTCATGTAGAGCTTGCTAGTTATGATGTTTCTCACCCATTTGCTCAATCAAAAGGGACAGATAACGTTGTTGCTTTCACCACAGCGCGCTACAGTACTCAGCCTCTTGTTATTCAAGGCCCTGGTGCTGGCCCTGGTGTTACAGCAGGTGGTGTGTTTGCAGACCTATTGCGTTTAAGTGCCTACCTTGGTGCAAGACTATAAGGTAAGGGGGAATTTTATGAACTTTATTAGTACAAGGGGTTCATCCCCTCCTGTTTCAGCAAGTGTTGCTATTGTGAATGGACTTGCTCCAGATGGAGGTCTCTATATTCCAGAATATCTTCCTATCCTTGATATGAAAAAGGCGCCCCACTATAGTGATTACCCACTTCTTGCCCACTTTGTATTATCCCCTTTCTTTGAAGGGGATGTGTTAGAAGATCAACTTCTTGATATCTGTAAAGAAGCATTTAATTTCCCTATTCCTCTCCATTATCTATCAGAAAAAGAGGCTGTATTAGAGTTGTTTCATGGGCCAACTGCTGCATTTAAAGATGTAGGAGCTCGCTTTTTAGCAATAGCTATGGAGAGGTTACTCCAATTGAGTAACAAGCACCTCACTATCCTTGTTGCAACTAGTGGCGACACTGGTGGGGCAGTTGCTGCAGCTTTTCATAAAAGGGAGCACATTGATGTGAAAGTACTTTTTCCTCAAGGAAGAGTCTCCTTACGGCAAGAGAAACAACTCACCTGTTTTGAAGATAATATTACCTCCTTTAAAGTGAATGGATCATTTGATGATTGTCAGAAAATGGTGAAAGATGCATTTATGGACAAAGAGCTAACTCAAAAAGAGGGCCTCACTTCCGCTAATAGCATCAATTTAGGAAGATTACTTCCCCAAATGGTCTATGCATTCTCATCCTCCCTTGAAATGAAAGAAAGGTGTAAGATAGAGCCTACTTTAATAATTCCAAGTGGAAATGTAGGGAACAGTTGTGCCTCTTTTTATGCAAAAGAGATGGGTGCCCCTATCAAAAGCATCGTATTAGCCCTTAACAGTAATACTACTATTGTCGATTATATTAACAGCGGCGAATATACAGGTAGACCATCTATATCAACATTAGCAAATGCAATGGATGTAGGAGACCCTAGTAATATGGAGCGCCTCTTTCATCTCTATGAAAGCCATGAATCCTTTATTAAGAATATTAGCGCATATAGTATAAGTGATGCTGAAATAAAAATGAGCATACAAGAAGTGTATGAAACACATAACTATATTGTATGCCCTCATACAGCAACAGGTGAGAAGGTGAGGGGACTTCTCCTTTTAGATGAACCTACTGTAGTCTATGCAACAGCTCATCCAGCAAAATTTGAAACAATTGTTGAACCCATTATTCACAAAGAGATCGTGATACCCCCATCCTTACAACAACTATTAGATAAACCTCAGCATGTTACATCAATAGATGCAGATTATCATCTAATTTTTTAACCATCTCTCATACATACTCTTGACGCTATAGTGAAAAGAGTATTATGGTACATATACCACCCCCAGGGGGGTGGTGGAGGATGCAATGAAACAAAAAGAATACCATATAGATGGGATGAACTGCTCAAGTTGTACAGTACATGTAGAAAAGAGTGTGAAAGATATTCCAGGAATTACGAATATACAGGTCAATTTATTAAAAAATTCCCTCTCCTTTTCATACGATGAGTCAAAACATCAAATAGATGATGAAGTAATAGTCCAAAAAGTAAACTCAGCTGGCTATAAAGCAACTTCTGAACAAAGTAGTGAAAAGAGTGTTAAAAGTGAGAATACATACAAGAAAGAGTATGAGAAAGAGAAAAAGAGGAGAACTCGTCAGCTTATTCTCTCTATCGCGTTTGCCCTTCCACTTATGTACGTTGCAATGAGTGACATGCTCTTTCTTCCCCTATTTTCACTATTTAAAGGGGATGTGGGAACCTTCTATTTTGCCTCCCTGCAAATGGTATTAGCCCTAGGAGTAATGATTGTAAATAAAGTAACAATTACTTCAGGATTTAGAACCCTGATGAAAAGAAAGCCTACTATGGACTCACTCATTGCTATTGGCTCAGTAGCTGCCTTTGCTTATGGGATTATTAATATATTTAGCCTTATATCCCCTCTTTATTACCAAGATAGCGCTTCTATTATGGCTCTTCGCCACTCTCTCTATTTTGAATCGGCTGGAATGATCCTTACCCTTGTATTGGTGGGTAAGTATTTAGAATTTCTAGCAAAAGGGAGAACGAGTGAAGCAATTGAGAAGTTACTTAATCTCACCCCAGATACTGCAACTGTGTTACGAGATGGAGAAGAAGTTATAATTGCTTCCACTGACGTTGTTGTTGGAGAGACTATCATAGTAAGACCCGGCTCAGTTTTTCCAGTTGATGGTGTTATTACTAAAGGAAACTCATCAGTAGATGCTTCTTCCTTAACAGGAGAGTCCCTCCCTGTAGAAAAGGGTGTTGGGGATGAAGTCTTTGCAACTACTGTAAATACAAGTGGCTATGTTGAAATAGAAGCAACGAAAGTGGGTAGTGAAACAATCTTTAGTAATATTATTAAGTTAGTGGAACAAGCAAGTAGCTCTAAAGCACCTATTGCCCACTTAGCAGATACTATTAGTAGTTATTTTGTTCCAATTGTAATCACAATTTCAATTATCACAACACTTGTGTGGTTCATTATTAGTGGCTCCTTCCCATTCTCTCTCTCATTTGGAATAGCGGTGTTGGTCATTAGTTGCCCATGTGCCCTCGGGTTAGCAACTCCAACTGCTATTATGGTAGGAATTGGAAAGATGAGTGAAAGTGGTATTTTAGTTCGTCACTCAAGGGCAATTCAAGGACTCAGTAAAGTTGACACTGTTGTGTTTGATAAAACAGGAACTATCACAAGTGGTGCCCTTAGTGTAAAAGAATTTATTACTTCACCTGAAGTAGATAGAGAAGAGGCCCTGAGTTTAGCATATTCCCTAGAAAAAAGAAGTGAACATCCAATTGCTAAAGCGATTGTGAGGTGGGCAGAAGAGAATAGTATTAAAGAGGTAGATTTTAGTGAAACTACTACATTCATTGGAAATGGAATTACTGGCATCTACAACGGAGAAACAATTAAAGCTGGCAGTGACAGATACTTACAAGACCTTGGTGTTACTATCCCTAAGAGTGTAGAAAAGTGGGAAAAAGATGGAAGTATTGTTGTCCACTTTGCTAAGGAAAGTGAATATATGGGATCTGCTGTTATCTCAGATACGTTAAAAAAGAGTAGTAAAGAGGCAATTAGTGAATTAAAGAAGAGGGGCTTTGATGTTATTTTGCTCACAGGAGACTCAGAGGTAGCTGCTAATAGTATAGCAGCTCAAGTGGGGATTGATACAGTTCACGCTCGTGTTCTTCCTGATGGAAAAGAGAAGGTCATCATTGATTTACAACAAAGTGGGAAAAAGGTTGCCTTTGTTGGTGATGGAATTAATGACGCGGTAAGTTTAACGAGAGCTGATGTTGGAATTGCTATTCACGGAGCGAGTGATATTGCAATAGAATCTACAGATATAGTCCTCTTAAAAGATGATGTGATGGATGTTCTAAGGGCAATCGATATGAGTAAGCGCGTTCTGCGTGTAATAAAACAAAACCTCTTTTGGGCATTATTCTATAACGTAGCAGGAATACCTTTAGCAGCTGGTATTTTCTATGTTCCTTTTGCCCTTTCACTCTCTCCCATGTTTGCAGCTTTTGCGATGAGTATCTCATCTCTATTTGTTGTAACAAATGCACTACGATTAAAAAATTATAAATATATCTATCATAAGGAGGATACAACTATGTATTCAAAAGAGATTTTAATTGAAGGAATGATGTGTAATCATTGTGTGAATCATGTTCAAAAAGGGCTTGAATCAATTGAAGGTGTGAGTGCCGTTGTTGAACTTGATAAGAAAAAAGCAACTGTAACATCAGCTAATGAGATGAATGAAGATGAATTAAAAGCAAAGATTGTAGAAGCTGGATATACAGTCACTGCAATAAAGGGATAATAAGAAGAGATGAAAGCAGACCATAAAACAGTACTCACTGCCCTTAAGACAGCAAAAGGGCAGATTGAGGGGATAATGAGGATGGTTGATGAAGACCGCTATTGTGTAGATATCTCTCATCAACTCTTATCTACCATTGCAATATTGAAAAACACGAATAAAAAAGTTCTTCATGCTCACCTCACAAGCTGTGTAAGAGACTCTCTTACACAGAATGAGGATATTGATAAAAAGATTAATGAAGTTCTATCTATCGTTGATAAAATATCAGATTAAGAAAATATCTACGTGGCAATTAGGAACTCCTCTTATACTCAATATGAGGTTACACAATCTTCTCCAAAGAGACTTTATTCTTATGGAAATAAAGTCTCAACTTTCTTCTTTTGTATATCCTGCACACTATTTTCCCATTTCTTTTTATCTAAGATGCCTATTCTCTTAGACTTAAATCCACTACAGGTTACTTTTTTCATATGTTTAGTGGAGAAATAAGTCTTTGAGAGTCGTCAACAACCTTTTTAACTCCTCTCACCTTTCTCCTTCAGGGAACTTATCATGCTGTCGTATTCTATTAAACCACAGTTTAATCGACACAAGAAATAATCATGTGAGAAATGGTAGATCATTTTTATATTAGTGGTAATGTATAATATTTTAAGAACATTCTTGACTTTTCACATACCTTATCTTTACACTAGCCGAGGCTAAATCATAAATAACGGATGATTAGAAAGAAAAAAACTTACAGGGAAGAGCTAACATTAAAAGACACTCGTGTCTAGAGATGGAGAAATCTAAGAAGATAATGGCATTCCAAAGGATGTATATATAATGAAGAAACTTGGAATTATCGCTATTTCTTTTATCTTTTTGAGTGCAATGGCTTCTTTCTTTAGTAGCTGCGCTGTTGAACCTAATACCTATAGAGTACTATATACTTCAAATGATGGCACAGGAGTCATGGACGCATCTGTGGTAGAAGAAAACGTCCAAATAAACCTACCTGTTAACATTTTCACTAAAGAAGGATATACCTTTGCAGGATGGGCAACAACAAGTGGTGGCGGTGTGGTTTATGCTAATGGGGCAAGCTTCACTATGGGTTCTTCAGATGTGAATCTCTATGCTGTGTGGAGTGCAAATTCTCACACACTTAGCTTTAATGCTACTGGTGGAACAAATGAAATGGATGATATCACCCTCAACACTGATGAAGTGACAACCTTGTCTCTTAATACATTCACTAAAGAAGGATATACCTTTGCAGGATGGGCAACAACAAGTGGTGG
>CAYVRR010000040.1:11082-18895 GCA_964453215.1 uncultured Spirochaetaceae bacterium
GGCAAGCTTCACTATGGGTTCTTCAGATGTGAATCTCTATGCTGTGTGGAGTGTTGCAACCTATGTGGTGAAATACAACGCAAATGAAGCCACCTCTGGTGAAGTTCCTTCTAATCAAACAAAGATCCATGGGGTTGATTTAACCATTGCATCAAACTCTGAGAGTCTTGCACGAACAGGTTATACATTTGCTGGATGGAATACGCAACCTGATGGATTGGGTACTACATATGCAGAAGGAAGTACTTACGCTAGTAATGCAGAGTTGCTTTTATATGCTAATTGGGATTATCTAATAGGAAGTCGTGGCCCAGCTGGCGGTTATATAATTTATGATGATGAAATTGGGTATGATTCTAATGGTGATGGAATGATACAAAGCTATGAAAAGAATCGTTTTAAAGGCGACTTGTTAGGCAAGCGCTATCTAGAGGCAGCACCATCTGATATCTCTGTAGGTGGTAGTTTCTATCATATATTTGGGTATTACAGAACAACCTCTGAAGGCTCTTCTGTGCTTGTTGGAACAAACCTTGGTATAGGGAAAGGTCTCGCTAATACTACAGCTTTAGTGTCAAAGAAGGGGTCGAGGGCATACATCTCAAATTATTCCACTACAGCTGAAACAACAGAAGACTACGCAGCGAGAGTGTGTGATACCCTTGTCGAGGGTGTTTACGATGATTGGTTCTTACCAAGTAAGGACGAACTTAATCTGATGTATGTAAATCTCAAGAAGAACAATCAAGGAGATTTTTCTGATAAATCCTACTGGAGTTCCTCCGAGAGAAATGCACAATTAGCGTGGTACCAGAACTTTGATGATGGGGATCAGTTCTACAATGATCGGTATGGTGGAAGATGGGTTAGGCCTGTTCGGGCTTTCTGATGAGCTATTTACCAATTAAAGGAGAAGCGGGGGGAAGACTTCTGTTGGAGAGAAAATAGCAATGTATTACGACCTACCAGTTTTTCAAGTAGAAAGCTTCAATTTTATTATTTCAAGAGTCAAAACAGATCTGTTGATATTAACACGATATATTCATATTTGGATGATCTGGTTAGCTCCTTCATCATGAGCAAAGTACAACGCTATGATATACAGGGAAAGGAACTTCGTAAAACCCAAGAAAAATACTACTTAGCAGATCATGGCATACAGCATGCTCTCTTTGGCTATTAAGATCGACATATTTTAGAAAATATTGTCCATAATGAACTAATCAAGCGAGGATATGAAGTATTCATTGAGAAACTAGGTATAACGGAAGTCGATTTCATTGCTGAGAATCCACAGACACAAGTATATGTACAAGTTGCTTATAGAATGGAACAGGTACGTACTTTAAAGAGAGAAGCAGCACCACTTCTTGCTATTCGAGATTCCTATACAAAATGGGTAGTGACCATCGATTCTCACTTTAGGGACTCTATAGAGGGTGTGAGATACATTGGACTTCTTCAATTCCTCACAGATAATAATCTGTACTAGCGTCTCCTTCTGTTGAAATCCAATGTATATGATGACTTTAGTGTGAAAGGTTTTCTAGTAACACCTTCTTTGTTTCCTGTTTTTATAAAGTTAATACCATATCAACTTAAAAAATATCTACTTGGCACGTAGGAACTCCCCTTATACTAAGAGAGGTTACACAATCTTCTCCAAAGAGACTTCTTGCTTGTTGAGTAAATTTATCTACCAAAGAGAGTGGAACATATGCTTGAACTGTTCCAGCAAATCCTCCTCCATGCACTCTCGCGGCTCCCTCTTGGTGTAGAATCTGGTCACACATCATGAGGGCTAGGGTAATGGGCTGAAGGAGTGGATGGGTGGGAGTGTAGATGTTTTGAAGGAAGTGTAAAGAAGAAGCACCAGAAGCCTTCACGAGAGCAAGGTAGGTAGAAATATCGCCTTCTAATAGTGCTTGGTGCATTGCATCAACTCTCTCATTTTCTAAAAAGAAATGGTATGCCCTAAGAATTGCCCTATCATTGTTGATAGCTTCTCTTAAAGCGGGTAGGGATGAGGTAAATTGGGTGAATGTAACTTCTCTTAATACCTGTTTATTAAAATAGGATGCAACCTTTTTCATCTCTTTAGGAATTGAAGCATAATCATCTGTTAAGTTAGCATGATCCCCTTTTGTATCAATTATCATCAACTGATACCCGTTTTTAACAAAATCTACAGGAACAGAGGTGACAATAGGAGAAGAGGGATCTTTAAAATCAATTTCTACAACGTTTCCTACAGCACACGCAATTTGATCCATTAAGCCAGAAGGTTTACCAAAATAAACATTCTCTGCATATTGACCAATGATAGCGAGTTCTACTGGGTCTAATGTATTACTGTTATACATTGAGTTAAAGATAGTTCCAATGAGTACTTCTATTGCTGCTGAGGACGAAAGGCCAGAGCCTTTGAGGACATTGGTAGTTGTGTGTATGATAAGGCCACCAATTTTTAATCCTCTTGAAACAAAAGCGTGAGCTATTCCTCGAACTAACGCATTCGTTGTATTTTTTTCACTCTCCACTACTTCTAATGATGTAATGTCAACAACTACATCAGAGAAACCTTGTGAAATAAGGATAACCTTGTCTTCTTTAATCGTTGAAGCTACTGCAATGGTGTCAAGGTTAATACTAGCAGCGATTACTTTACCAAGATTGTGGTCTGTATGATTGCCTCCAAGCTCAGTTCTTCCAGCTGTACTAAAGAGGTGAGTTTGTAAAAAGGTATATTCTCTATATGAGTTATAATGAGTTTTAATAAGCTCTTCATAACGATGTTGTTGGTAGGAAAGATCTACGTGTTCACCATATATTTCTTTACATCGAGCAATTCCTTGTTCTGTTGCAGTTATTCCTTTTAATAGTTCTTTTCTTTTTGCCAATTTCAACCTCTTTTATTGGTTATTGATACCAATATGATTTATTTTTTTTATACTCTCTAGGACTCATATTCATCACTTTTCTAAATTGTCTACTAAAATAGTTGGCATCACTAAACCCAGTTGCTTCACTAATTTCATTCATTGAGAGGTCTGTATTTCGAATATAACGTGTTGCTTCTTCAATGCGAAGTTGAATATGGTATTCGATAGGAGAAAGACCTGTCGCGTTTTGAAAATGTCTGTTTAGTGTACTTACACTCATATTGGTTAATTCAATAAGCTCTTTTATGGAGACACTCCTGTTTGTGTGTGCTTCTAAAAAACTAATCGCATCAGCAATACGTAATATTGTATTATTATCTTTTCGTGGAGATAGTGAGTAATAGCGAAAAAGGATTACAAGCAGTTGCACCATGAGGGCAAGGGCAATTGATTTTGAGCCATCATCACTCTCTATAGAATCAGCTTCCTTATGCATGTTTTCAACTATTGGCATAATAATACCCATTTGAGCTGGGGTAAGTTGCATGAAGTATTGAAGGAGTTGATCATTTCGATAATTTGGTTCAATCGTCATCAGTGCATGATACCCAGGCATGTTTCTTAAATCAGGGAAGGATTCAATAAATATTTTAGGAGTAAAAAGGATATTATAGAGGTGAAGATCCTCTACATTTTTATATCCATGTTTATGCCCTGGAGATATAACAAAGACGTTTCCTGGAAAGAGGGAAAAGGTGTTGTCAGGAGTGATGTGATCTCCCTTACCATTAACAATAATAACGAGTTCATAAAAGTCGTGTGAGTGGAGGGGATAGGGAATCTCAGGGTCTCTTTCAATTACTTTAAGGGAAAACTGAGGTGAATAAAAGAAGTCTGAAGAAAGGAGTGTGAGATTCATAATTGAACATATTGTGCTAAAATATGAATATTTTGTCAAGGTGAGGTCCTATTTCTTGGTGTATCATTGAAACAAGAAGAGAAAGGAGAACTTATATTATGAGTCAATATAGAATAGCAAAAGAAGCTTATAAAGCAATTGGAGTTGATACTGAGGGTGCTTTAGAAATACTAAACAAAATTCCTATAAGTATTCACTGTTGGCAGGCAGATGATGTTGGAGGATTTGAATCTCCTGATGCTGTGTTAAGTGGTGGAGGTATTCAGGTAACTGGAAATTTTCCGTATAAAGCTAGAAGTATACAAGAAGTTCAACAAGATTTAGAAAAAGTTTTATCCCTTGTCGCTGGCTCTCATAGACTCAACCTACATGCTTCGTATGGAGATTTTGGTGGGAAAAAAGTAGATCGCGATGAAATAGAACCTCACCATTATGATATTTGGATTGATTGGGCAAAAAAACATCAACTAGGAATAGATTTTAATGGAACATTCTTCTCCCACCCTTTAGCAGAGGATGGATTTACTTTAAGTAGTAAAAATAAAACTGTGAGAGACTTTTGGATTCGTCATGCTAAAAAAACTCGAGAGATTTCTGCTTATATAGGAAAGCGCATGGAATCAGCGTGTATCTTGAACACGTGGATTCCAGATGGTGCTAAAGATATTACATTCGACAAAATGGGGTATCGAAAGATATTAAAAGATTCATTAGATGAAATATTTGAAACTGAGTATCCTAAGGAATATATGAGGGATGCTGTTGAGACGAAATTATTTGGGATTGGAAGTGAATCATTTGTTGTAGGATCTCATGAATTTTATATGAATTATGCGTCGCGCAACAATAAGATGCTTTGTATCGATATGGGGCACTTTCATGTTGATGAGGATGTTTCTGATAAATTGAGCTCTATACTCCTTTTTGATGATGAGATGCTTCTTCATATATCTCGCCCAGTACATTGGGATAGTGACCATGTTGTTATATTAACTGACAAAGTCAAAAATGTTGCTCGTGAATTAGTAAGAAGTGGAAAGTTAGAAAGGATACACATTGGCCTTGATTTCTTTGACGCTTCAATAAATAGAATAGGTGCATATGTAATAGGAATTAGATCTTTTCAAAAAGCACTCCTTAGCGCCCTTCTTGAGCCTATTTCTCTCCTTCAGGATTTAGAAAGCGAGGGGAAGGGGTTTGAAAAACTTGCAACCTTTGAATCTCTTAGCTCACTTCCATTTGGTGCTGTGTATGAAGAGTTTTTATCAAGAAACAACAGATGTAGTGACTTTAATGCAATAGGTGAAATAAGTGAATATGAAAAAGAGAGTTTGAGTAAAAGAGGAAAGTGATGAGTAGATATATGAAAGATTTAATTAGGTTGTCAAATGAATATGGTGCTGACACGCGCTATGTAGTGAAGGGGGGAGGGAATACTTCCCTAAAAGATGGCAATACTATGTTTGTAAAAGCCTCAGGGTATCCCCTCTCTACAATAAAAGAGAATGGATTTGTAAAAATGGATCTCTCTAAACTCGCTTCAATGTGGCTCAAAGAGTACCCCGTTGATGAATCAGAGAGAGAAGAAGTTGTGCTACAAGATTTAATGGATGCAAGAGAGACGGGTGAAACCCTTCGACCAAGTGTTGAAGCTCTTTTACACTCCCTTATTCCATTTCGTTTTGTTGTCCACCTTCACCCGGCTATTGTAAATGGGCTTACCTGCTCAGTTTCAGGAAAAGATGGAGCTAAGCAGTACTTTCATGATGCCTTATGGATAGATATAGTAAACCCAGGATTCATCTTAGCAAAAAAGGTGAAAGAGAAGATGGAAGAGTATGAAAAAGAGCACGAAACAGCTCCAAAAGTAATATTCCTTCAAAACCATGGTCTCTTTGTTGCTAGTGATAGTGCCTCTGGTATAGATGAAATATATGAACATATCATGAAAACTTTGGAACATGCTCTTATTCGAAAACCCAATTTCTCATCTGTAAAAGTAGATGATAAAGAAGTGCTCTTAGCAAAAGAACTCATACAAAAAACTCAACGAGAAGAATCTAACTGGTTATTCTTAGTAAATCATGAACTTCTTAGCTACCTCAAAGATAAAGAGAGTTTTTATCCAATAAGTAGTTCATATACACCAGATCATATTGTGTATAGCTCAGTTGCTCCCCTGTATGTGAGTAAAAAGATCTATAAAAGTGATGATGCTGTTAATTCTCTACAGCATGAATTAGAAGAATATCTAGAGAGACACAAAGTATATCCTAAAGTTATTGCTTTTCAAAATTTAGGTGTTTTTTGTAAAGATGAGAGTGCTAGAACACTTTTTGTAGATACCATCAAAGTTGCAGTCTTTAGTGAAAGCTTTGGGGGACCTGTCTTTATGGAAGATGAGTACATCAACTTCATCAGAGATTGGGAAGTGGAGAATTATAGGGCGAAAATATCTAGTTAATAGAGCATGAAAAAGCGTAGTATTTAATCATATATAACTATTACGCTCATTTTGTATGGTGAACTAGAATAAAAAATGTTCTTCTTAAAGGAATTGAAATGAGTTAAAACATGAAGTAAGTAATATTGCTGAATGGAAAACTGTCTACTAGAGGCTATCTAGATTTCTAATGTTGGAGAGTTGTTGCCTGTCAATAGGGAGCAACTCTCTTATTAATTTCTATCTATTAGATTCCCCATTATTTTGTGCAATGTGTGATTTATTTCTCTTTAAGTATATATCTAACTCCTTTTCTTTATTTATTAGGGCTAATTTATTCATTTTTATCTTGCCTTTATCCTGTAGGTGGTTAAGATAGTTATATGTAAGAGTCCGAATTATTAATCAAAATCTATCCATATTGTATGGAATGTATTATTAGGAGATATGCGATGAGTGACAGGGGAAAACATATTACAATTGCTCTTTTAAATACCATAACCCTCATAGGTACTATTACTGTTAATGCTCTTGCTAATATTCTACCAATAAATGGGCAGCAAACTGGAACTATTTCTGATAACATTCCTAATCTTTTTGCTCCTATTGGTTCTACTTTCATTATATGGGGAGTGATTTACATCTCTCTTTTTGTGAGTGTTATCTACCAAATAGTATTATTAGGTAATAAAGATAAGAGTGGAAGATTATCAGTCTTTGGCCCTTATTTTATTTTCTCTAACATCTTAAATGGTGTGTGGATTTTTGCTTGGCATTATAATCAATTAATCCTATCTCTTATCATTATGTTGCTTCTTCTTATTTCACTTATCCTCCTTTATCTTAGAATTACTTCCTATGAATCAGATTTACCTTTTGATATGTTGATCAAATTCCCAATTAGCATCTATTTGGGGTGGGTAACGATAGCAACTGTTGCAAACGTTACTGCAGTATTAGTTACAGTAGGATGGAGTGGCTTTGGCATCTCGGCAATGATGTGGACAATTATAGTCATAGTCGTTGCAACTATTATTAACTCATCTGTTGCCCTTTCCAAAAAGGATATCTGGTTCCCTCTTGTTGGCATATGGTCACTCTATGGTATTTGGCAAAAACGGGGGTTAGAAGTAAACCGTGTAAATGTGATGATTCAATATGCTTCTTTAATTGCGATTGCGGTTATTGCAATAAGTGTAATTATCACCCTTGTTATGAAAGCAAGAAAAGTGATGAATGAAGAGAAGTTATAATTCACAGATAGAACTTAACAGGTTATATATAATCTCTTCTTCCATTCTTATTCCTTACTTTTTTTATTTGCTATGTTTCTTTTTATATTTGCCCAATTTTGACCTGTTTAATTCACTTAGTGTAGAGTAATTTATCACTTTTATGTCTCTCTTAATGGGTCTTTTTTTATGGGTGATTTATTACAAAAAAGAGGCTCTCCCCCTTTTCTTTCCATGTGCCCATATTTTCATAAATATGCTAATTTTCCCCTATTTTTGCAAAAAATATGAATATTTGATGATATTTATTTGACATTTTAATTAACTGCTATATAAT
>CAYVRR010000041.1:0-18175 GCA_964453215.1 uncultured Spirochaetaceae bacterium
TTAACCACAAGAATTAAGCGTTGGCTCTTTTAAACTCTACCTTCCGAAGTAGGGAAAACTTAATCGATTAAATTTTTAAAATTTTGCTTGCGTTATCTGAAAATCAATGCTAGATTATATATAAGGAATTATTAAGAGTAACATAATCTACAAAAATGCAGATAACATTTGCATTCTTATTAGATAATATCTGAACATTCAGATGTTATCGAGTTAGATTGAATTTTTGTATACAGGTATACTTAATCGATTAAGTACAAAAGGGTGGTATTGAGTGATTGAGCTTTCAAATAAAAATTTACCAACATTACATTCGATGGGAATAAAAACTCCTCGGTATAATCGCAATAATCTACATCCATCTTTAGTACATATTGGACTTGGTGCTTTCCACCGAGCTCACTATCTCTCCTACATTGAAGATTTAATGGAAAAGGGAATCTATACTCAAGGAGTTCATGAAATCGACCTTATACCAACAAGTGAAGAATTTATGAAAGCTCTTATCAATCAAGATTATTTATTTTCAGTTCTAAAAAAATCCCCTACTGGCTCTGAAGAATTGGAAATTCATGGAGCAATAGCAGATTATACTAATTATACAATAGACCCTACTAAAGTGTGTTCAACTCTCTCTTCAGAGCACACTACCCTCATAACACTTACTGTAACAGAAAAAGGGTATTGTTATGATAACGAAAAACATACATTAGACCTAACCCATCCTTTAATCATCCATGATTTGAAATCAGAAAATAAGGTCAAATCGTTAATAGGAGTATTGTCAGAATCTCTTAAAATGAGATTTGATAGTAACAAAAGATTAGTAACTATTCTTTCTTTAGATAATGTTCCTGAAAATGGGACTATGCTCAAAGGGTGTATCCATGAGTTTGTTTCGATAAAATATCCCAAAATATTAGATTGGGTCAAAGAGCATATTTATTTCCCAAATACCATGGTAGATAGAATAACACCAGCCACTACTCGATATGATATTGAACTCCTTGCTTCTACATACAATATTAAAGATCTTTGTGGCGTGCACTGTGAAGATTCAAAGACATTAATAATAGAAGATGTAGATATTCCTGAAATTCAAATGTTCAAACATGCAAAAGCTTTATTAGTAGATAGCGTGACTCCTTATGAACTGATGAAAATTAGACTTCTGAATGGATCACATAGTGCCCTCTCCTACCCAAGTTATCTACTTGGACACAGGGATGTAGATGAAGGTATTACAGATCCCCTTATACATGACTATATACGAAATCATTACATGGAAGAAATAACAGCATCTTTACCTCTCGTTCCCGGTATAAATGTAGAGTCTTATAAAGATCAATTAATTGAGCGCTTCAGTAACAAATACATTAAAGACTCTCTTTTAAGACTTGCAAGTGATGGATCTAAAAAGATATCTAACGCAATTGTAAAACCACTATTAGAATTAGAAAAAAAAGATTCACTTCTTTTAGCCTTAGCTTTTTGGGCTACATTTTTAAAAGGAATAGATGAGAATGGAAATATTATTCCTATTGAAGATCCACTCTCATCAACCCTTCAAGAAAAGATAAAAAATGATAGTGCATTTATGAATTATCTAGGGATCAGTGATGAAAAGACAATAGAAACATTTAGCAAATTTGCTTCTGAAATTAGAAATAAAGGTGTGAGAGAGACGCTCTCATCATTTTTAACAACAGAAGCTCTACACGTAAAGAAGGGGATATAGAATTATGGGAATAATTGAAAAAATGAGACTTGATGGAAAAAAAATCTTTGTCACAGGTGGAGCAAGAGGTATTGGGAAAAGCGTTTCCATAGGATTCGCTGAAGCTGGAGCTGATATAGCAATTGTTGATATAGATATTGATGAAGCTAAAAAAACTGCTGACATGATAAAAGAAACGTACCATGTCGATACCATCGCTATAAAAACTGATGTTACTAATCAAGATGATGTTAATAAGATGATCGAAATTATTTTAGACAAATTTGGAAGATTAGATGTTGCATTTTGCAATGCTGGTATCTGTATTAATGCTCCAGCTGAAGAAATGACGTATGAACAATGGAAGAAAAATATAGATATTAACTTAAATGGCGTGTTCTTAACTGCTCAAGCAGCTGGAAAGGTGATGCTTAAACAAGGTAGTGGTTCAATTATTAACACAGCTTCTATGTCAGGTCATATTGTAAACGTGCCACAACCACAATGTGCATATAATGCTTCAAAAGCTGGTGTAATTCAACTCACAAAATCAATGGCAGTTGAATGGGCAAAACGTAATGTGAGAGTTAACTGTATTAGTCCTGGCTATATAGGAACTGAACTCATAAGGGAATCAGCATTATTACAACCATTAGTAGAACAATGGAATGCCATGGCTCCTATGGGAAGATTAGGAAATCCAGATGAATTGCAATCAATTTGTGTCTATCTCGCTGGAGACACAAGCACATTCACAACAGGTTCAGATATAGTAATTGATGGAGCATTTACGTGCTTCTAGTAAAATTGAATTAAATTCACTAGTGAATTTAAAAATAAGTAAATAATTCAAAAGGAGAATTAGCTATGAAAAAGATTTTAATGGTTTTGGTACTTGTAGCATTAATGGTTGCACCATTATTTGCTGGTGGTCAAGAGGAAAGAGCTGAAGGTACTTACAAAGTGGGTATTACTATTCAATCACTAGAAAATAGTTATTGGGCAGGAGTATTTGGTGAAGTTGAAAATATGTTAAAAGAAAAAGGTTGGGACTATACAATCCTAGGTTGTAGAGATAACTCAGCAACACAAATTCAACAAATTGAAAACTTTATCACCAATGATGTTGATCTCATCATGGTACACCCATCAGATCCTAATGCTTTAGAAGACTATTTAGCAACTGCTAGAAAAGCTGGTATTAAAGTAATGTGTTGGGATGACAAAATGACTAATACTGATGTTAACTGGGTCTTAGATAACGAAGTACTTGGTAAGAAAATAGGTTCAGAAGCTGGTAAGTTTATTGCTAAACATTACACAACAGCTAAACCTGCTGAAGTAGCAATTATTAACTACCCACAAACTCCTATCCTATTAGATAGAGAAAACGGTATTGTCGCTGGAATGACCGCTGAAGCAAAAGGTAAATTTAAGATTGTTGCTAGACAACCTGGTCTTGATGCTGCAACATCACTGACTGCTATGGAATCAATCTTACAAGCTTCTCCTAATGTGAAAGTAGTAGCATCAATTGGAGCTGGTGGAGATATTGGGTCAAATGAAGCTTTCATGACAAAAACAAAGGGAAATATCCCAGCAGATATGGGTATCTTCTCAGCTGATGCAACTGCACAACAATTACAAGCTATTGTAAATGGTGAAGCAACTCGTGTAAGCGTTGGAATGGAAGGTTCAAACAGAAAAACAGCAGCAGCATGTGTAGATATGTATGAAAAACTCTTAACGGGTCACAAATTTGAAGATCAAAACGTCTACAGAGTTTTAACAGTTATGAATAAAGACAATGCAGCAGAGTACTTAGCAGACTTCTAAAATTGTCACAAAACAATTATTAAAGACAAACACTAACCCTATTAATAGAACAATAGTCATTAATAGGGTTGGTATTAATAAAGGTTACAAAAAGGATTATATAGTTACGAGTATTGGGTAGGTCTAATTTCTATTTTTCCCACATCCAATATTCATGTAAGTATTTAGTTGCTCGCAGAATAGATATCAAATACAATGAGAAGTAAGTATATGGGCTTAAATATCTTATATAGCATCTAAATAAAGGGTAATAAAAACCTTTATGAAAAAAAGGACGAAACAATGAGTGAATATGTACTAGAATTACAAAACATTGTAAAGAAGTATCCAGGTGTTCTTGCTCTAAATGATGTCTCTTTACGAGTAAAAAAAGGGCAGATTTTAGGTTTAATTGGGGAAAATGGGGCAGGAAAATCAACACTAATAAAAACATGTTCAGGAGCAGTTATACCAGACTCAGGAAAAATTATTGTAAATGGAAAAGAGTTTTCTAGCATGACTCCACAGTTAGCTATGGAAAACGGAATCGCAATAATTTACCAAGAGTTTAATAACGTCAAAGGGTTAACAGCTGCTGAGAACTTATTTTTAGGAAACCCTATAAGAAAGGGTATCGTAATTGATAAAAAAGCGATGGAAAAAGAAGCAAAAGAAGCTTTTGAAAGGCTTAATATTAACATCAATCCTAACGAGCTATGTGGAAATTTATCAGTTGGATACCAACAGATGATAGAAATAGCTAAAGCTATTCGACTAAATGCAGAAGTTTTAATCATGGATGAACCTTCAGCACCTTTAACAAGTAAAGAAGTTGAATCAATGATTGAAGTTTGTGAATTGTTAAAATCTAAAGGTGTAGCAATTATATATATTTCCCATAGATTAGAAGAAATTTTTAGACTAACAAGTGAAATTGTAGTTCTAAGAGATGGTGAATATGTAGAAACACTCGTTACCAAGGATTCAAACGTAAAAGAACTCATTCATTTAATGGTAGGACGTGAACTAAAAGAATCCTTCCCCCCTCGGCCCACAACATACATAAAAGACGAAATAATGTTGAAACTAGAGAATGTAACTGGTAATGGGGATAAAGATATTAGTTTAGAGTTAAAGAAGGGTGAAGTTCTCGGTATTGGAGGATTAGTTGGAGCAGGAAGAACAGAATTAGCTCAACTTATTTTTGGAGCAGCAAAGAAAGAGTCAGGGAAAATTATTTTAAATGGGAAAGAAATAAACCCCAAATGCCCAAAAGATGCGATTGAATTAAAAATAGCACTCGTCCCAGAAGATAGAAAACGGCATGGTGCTATCTTGCATAACTCAATCAATCACAATATTAATATGCCAATTTATGAAAAGAATTCTACATTTTCAGTCATCGATGGGAAAAAAGAGGTGAAAACCACAAATGAGCAAGTGAAGAACTTACTCATTAAAACTCCAACAATTCGACAAATAGTAAAAAACTTAAGTGGCGGGAACCAACAAAAAGTTATTTTAGGAAAGTGGTTAGCTGCAAACTCAGAACTGATTATCCTTGATGAACCAACACGAGGAATTGATGTTGGTGCCAAATTTGAAATATATAAATTGATTAATAGCCTTGTTGAAATGGGAAAAACAATCCTTTTAATCTCATCTGAAATGGAAGAGTTAATTGGGATGAGCGACCGGATTATTGTTTTCTCAGAAGGTAGAATCACCGGTGAATTAAAAAAAGATGAATTTAGCCAAAGTGCAATCATGGCATTAGCAGCAAACTACTAAAAGGGAGTGTTTTAAAATGGGTAATAAATTAAGTGTTGCAGAAAAAAATAAAATGGTTTTTGATCAATTAAAAATGAAAGCGATATGGTTCGCTCTACTAATTTTAGTAGTTGGATTTTCTATTGCAAATCCAAGATTCCTCTCTTCAAACAATTTATTCACAATTGCGAGACAGGTATCAATGTATGGAATTGCTTCAATTGGTATGACTTTTGTTATTCTGATAGGAGGAATTGATCTTTCAACAGGATCTATTATTACTTTAGTTAACGTTGTATGTGCTTATTTAATGGTAAATCTTGGGTTAAGTATTCCAGTTGCAATTCTTCTTTCAATGGTCTTAGCAGTTGGTATTGGTCTGTTTAATGGTGCATTAGTTTCTGTTATTGGTATACCTGCTATCATTGCGACCTTTGCTTCTCAAATCATATTTAAGGGAGTCGCTTATCTGCTTTCAGGTGGAGTTCCTATCTATGGGTTTGATGAAAAGTTTAAAGTTATTGGACAAGGATATGTAGGTGTTATTCCAGTTCCTGTTTTAATAATGATAGCTTGTTTTGCAATTGGCTCCTTTATATTAAACAAAACATACTTTGGTAGATATTTCTATGCAGTAGGTGGAAATGAAGAGGCTTCTGAACTCTCTGGTATTAAAGTTGGTAGAACAAAGTTATTAATTTATGCACTAGCTGGTTTCTTTGCTGGGCTCGCTGGTATCGTAATGCTTTCAAGGACTAACTCAGCACAACCTACAGCTGGAATTGGATATGAATTTGATGTCATCACTTGTGTAGTATTAGGTGGTGTTTCAATTTCTGGTGGGTTTGGAAAAATTAGTGGTGTTATAGCTGGTGTTCTTATCATAGGAGTTCTTACCAACGGAATGGTACTCATGAATATTAGCACCTATATGCAGTTTATTGTTAAGGGTATTGTATTAATTGCAGCAGTTGGTGTCGATAGTTTCCAAAAGAAACACTCAGCAACAATATAATTATTTTCTGTCATTCTATTTTTCGATACATATGTTAGAAACTGTTGTAAAAGACTTATAATCTCTTACAGCAGTTTCTTATTGTATACACACTTTGTATCGCCTTTTACCTCTCTTCTTTGTATTTGAGAGGATGGAAATGAACCTAACACAAATATCTACAGATAAAAAAATTTCTCCTTGCAATCAGGCTGATGATGTCCCCCTATATTTAGAGGTTGCTGAACAACCCCTACTTATGGTGGTAATTATCACAACGATGAGTGTAGGGGCAACAGATATCTTTAACACTGGGTGGGAGTTTCACCTTGTAGATTCTCATTTCTTCTACCCCAATTATATTGCAGACCCCTTTAGTTCTCGCTTCAGTGCTGATGTAAGGCACTTAACCATTAATGAAGTTGCACTCGATTCAGATGATAGGCTAGATATTACAGCAGGAACTCGATTCTCTCTTTTTTCACTTAGAAAAGCAAATAATCCAGATATTGGCGTTCAACTCGATCTATGGCTAACTATTCCTATGTTCATGGAAGGTTCAAGTAATGATTTTCTTGGAATAGACGGAATCTATTCAATTGGACTAGTAATTGCTCCTACCGATTGGATTATGGCAAGGCTATCACGTCACCATATTTGCACCCATGCTGGAGATGAGATAGACACTCGTGGTGATGGGGATCTTTCAATAGATTATGATCCAACTCCTAACCTGACTTCATCAACGTATGTAAGAGATGACTTTGGAGTATCACTCGCTTTTAAGCCCCTTAATTTATTTAATATTGATTGGCTAGATGATATGTTATTGCTCTATGGAGATTACTATTTCTTTTGGCCAGGTGAAGATCCATTAGGTGTGAGGCAAATAAAACCTGCTAGAGAAGCATATTCGTGGTTTGCAGTGGGTGTAGAACTCAGAACTCCAGAGGTTTTTGGTGCTAGATTATTTTCAGCTGCGCATATTAGCTATTGGGAAGAACTCAATTGGATGCCAAGTTATAGTGTAGATCTAGGCCTCGAGATAAAAGGCGCCATAGAAGGACTTTCTCTTAAAGTTGCATACAACTTATATGATGGAAGATCTCTTATGAACAACTTCTACAACAGAAGAGAACGATTTTCTGGCATTTCTATTAGTATAGATAGATAAAACCGAAGATCTCTTTTTGACACCACTCGGGCTGTTACAAAAGTATACAATACTCAGTAACAGCCTTTTCTCTACCCCTTTCTTTGATGAAAAAAAACAGTACTCTTTAGAACAAGTTTTTGTATGAGTAGAGGCAATATACATAGAGGGTGTGAAATTGCTAGTAATTATACAAAATAGAACTTGACACCTATTAATCTCTCCTCATAAGATTAATTACATATCTTATACATGTAGCATCTAGGTGAGTGTGTATACAACGTATACACTCATCTAAATTCTTTGTTGCATGAGACAAAAAGGAATGACTATGAAAAAATCAATTTCCACTCTTTTTGCATTTCTTACACTTATTCTTGTGCTATGTAGCTCATGCGCTACCCCTTTTGAAAAAGCAGGAAAAGCACTAGAACAAGGAGATTATGCAAGGGCAATTGCACAATCAATAGAAGCCTTAAAAGAAGAACCTGGCATGAGTGAAGCACAAGCAGTACTTAGAACAGCATGGCAACGAGCTAACACAGAATGGAATGCACAAATTGCTACTATTGAAAAAGCCACAACTGCTAAAGAATTAGAAAAAGCAATCGCTATCTACAATAAACTTCTTGGAATTCACAGTATGGTTGAAAATGCGGGAAGAAGTGAACTCAACCCTAACTGGGTTGAAGTACGAGAAAGAGCTATGAATACGCAGCAACGGGTTGCTGATATGTATTTTGAAGAAGGATCTGTCTTTCTCGCTAAAGGGGGAAGAGATGGTGCACGTGAGGCAATACCATACTTTAATAAAGTTAAAAACCTATCTCCCAATTACCCCAATATAGACTCTTTTATCTCCCAAGCTACACAACAAGCTACCGTAAAAGTATTTGTAGTTACAGCTCCTGATAAAAACTCTTCTATAAATTCAATAGAGATGCTACATAATGTGGACCAACAACTCTCTAGGTTAAATCTCGTTGAGTCTGTGGGGCCATCTAGCCGGTATCCCATCCCTTTAGAAAATATTAATGATGCAAAGCTTATCGCACAAAGATCTGGTGCTAATATCATGCTATTTCTAGAACCAAACACTACCCTACAAGTAGAAACTCTAAGAGAACTTCGCTCTCTTAATAGTTATGTGACAGCAGCCTCTTGGAAAGTAGAAAAACTATCTATGGTTGCTTCAGGATCCTCTGAAATTTTTTATAAAGTCATAGACCTAGAAACTAATACAACTCTTGGTGAAGGAACATTCACTGCTACCGACTCAACAGACTTTGGGTTTTCTGTATCATCAATTATCCACTCAGGTGGGAAAATTACAAAACAAATTGGAAATATGGCTAAAGAAGAGAGCTTATTAAGGAACTCAACAGTTCCTGGAGAAAGTATCACATCGGTAAAAAATCAACTAAAAGTATTTGAAAAGATGGATCTTGAATATACAGGAATAGCACCAGCCCGTTATGGCACTTTTGAGCCAATAGACTTTAATAGATACACTACCCCCGATGAACTTGCCAAAATCGCAGGTATTAATGGACACATGTTTGCCCTCTTTGATGTTGTTGAGTCGAGCATGATAGATAACCCCGAAGATAAATACTATGATTCTCTCTATGGTGAATACATGGGAGATGGATTTGCAGGTAAAGTAAAAACTGCTCAGTTTGATAGAAAAGTTTATAATGAATTGAATAAATGGATGAATAATAGAGATACAAAGCACGCTACACTAGCTGCATTCTCTTCAACATTTATTAAAGATTTTGTTTCCAACCAAATTATTTCTAAAGTATCCCCTCTTTTACGATAGGAAAATATTACATATCCTCCCAGTTTGTGACGTGTTAATACTAAGCGCAAACTGGGAACTACTCATAACTCATCGACATGTTCTGTTTCTCTTTCTTTCATAAAGCATATCATGCTCTTCATAGAAATACATATAACCTTTACATAGCCAACACACATTCTACAGATATTAAAGAGATGAAAGGAGATGCGTTTGCTTCAGCAATTCTTATTCCAAAGAGATATAATATTCAGTTATCTTTAGGAACAACAAAAATGAGATACTTGAAATAGCAAAAGAGCTGCATATAAGAATTAGTCGTGTTGCCAGCAGATATAGAGACCTCACTAATACCACCTCTTATTTTAAAAAACTCACTAAAACATATTATTTGAAGAGGTAAAATATAAAAGTAATAGCGCTCTTATGTATACACCACCGTAGGTTAGTGTGATATTGTCACTTTACCTTATCCCCCACCTTCCTTTATACATTGTAAGTGAATGCTAAACACATAGGAGTACAGATGAACAATCTTTTAATAATTGGTGGAGTTGCCGCCGGAGCAACAGCCGCAGCACGCGCAAGGCGCATTGATAATAACGTAAATATTACCCTACTCGAAGCTGGAGGAGATGTCTCCTTTGCTAACTGTGGATTGCCCTACTACATAGGAGGGGACATTGAATACCGTTCATCCCTTATCCTCGCAAGTAAAGAAACATTTTATGAGCAATACAATGTTCATGTACACACCAACACTGAAGCATTAGAAATTGATCGTACAAAAAAAATAGTTAAAACACGAAATTCTCACACAGGGGAAGAAAAATCCTTTCCATACGATTCGCTCATTCTAGCTCAGGGTGGAAAACCTGTTATCCCGCCACTCCCTGGAGTTGATAAAAGCCACGTCTTTCAATTGTGGACACTTGATGACATGGATAAAATAGATAATTTCATCAAAGAAAAAGAGCCAAAAACTGCTGTAGTTGTAGGTGGTGGATTTATTGGTCTTGAAATGGTTGAAGCTCTCGCTAAAAGAGGAATTAAAGTTTCCCTTGTAGAGATGGCATCTCAAGTAATGCCAACACTAGAGGGTGAAATAGCTGGTTTTATCACCAAAGAACTTTTAGATTATGGAATAACCCTTAAGTTAGGAAAATCTCTCCAATCTGTTGAAGAGAAAAAAGTACATTTAAATGACGGAACAACAGTAGATGCTGATTTTGTTCTCCTCTCTGTTGGAGTAAGACCAACACTTCAATTAGCTCAACATGCAGGACTCGAGATGGGAACTCGTGGTGGATTAAAAGTAAGCAATACAATGCAAACAAGTGACCCATCAATATACGCAGCAGGCGATATGGTAGAAATAACCCATAACGTACTAGGTAAAACAGTAAGAATGCCCTTAGCAGGTCCTGCTAATAGACAAGGAAGAATCGTTGCAGAAAATGCCCTTGGCGCTTCTCGCCCCTATAAAGGTGCAAGTGGGAGCTCTATTGTAAAAGTTTTTGGAGCTGTTGCTGGATCAACTGGAATGAGCCTTAGAATCGCTAGGGATGCTGGTTTTGATGCAGATGCTATTGTTGTACATAAAACAAGCCACACAGCCTATTACCCTGGAGCTCATAAAGTCACCCTCATGCTCATTTGGGATAAAATAAGTGAAAAAGTCTTAGGAGCCCAAGTTGCAGGGCGAGTCGGAGTAGATAAACGAATTGATGTAATTGCAACAGCAATCGCAGGCGGGCTCACAATAAGAGACCTTGAAGAACTCGACTTTGCCTATGCGCCCCCTTTTGATAGCCCTAATGGACCTGTTAATATGGCCGCCTTTACTGCAGTCAATCATCAAACTCTCTTTAGCCCCTCAATCCTTGCACAAGAAGTTGAAAAGTTTGCAATGGAAAGAGAACCTATTGTTATAGACCTCAGAGACCCAATAAGCTTTTCAAAAGCAAGTCTTTATGGAAGTAATAACCTGAGCCAAGAGGTACTAAAAGAAAATATTGAAAATATCCCAGAAGGACATCCAATTCTTCTCATAAGTGATGATGGACAAAAAGGGCACGTTGCCCTTCGTATGTTGCTAGGACTCAAAGTTAAAGATGTCTATAACTTAAGTGGTGGATATATCTCTTTAGAAAGATATGCCCGCGCTATAGGGTACAAACACCTCAATGTAGCACTTTATCCTATTGAGAAAAAATCTATTGAAGACCTTGAAGCACAAAACACAGATTCTAAGTCATCAGATGAATCAAGTGCTAGTGAAGCCATCGCAGAAGATGGTCCTATTATCCTCGATGTACGAACTCCTATGGAGTTTGCAATGGGAGCTCATCCTAAAGCAATCAATGTCGACCTCGACGCACTCGCTTCATGGTCATCATCTATTGAAGATAAAAATCGTGAAATCATCCTCTACTGTGCCTCCGGTGCACGTAGTAGTTATGGTGTGAGAGTTCTTAACAAATTAGGTTTTACCAATGTATCAAATGGTGGAAGCTTGCATAGCATGATTTCATCAGGAATATAGGTAAAAAGTAGGTATTTTTTATTACCCAAGATAAAACTCCTTGTCAAACAGGGAGTTTTTATGTTGCATTCATTTCATTCATAGCAATGTAGAAAACATGATCTACTCTCCAATTATTGAAATAACCAAAGAGTATTAACATGACCTTAAACGTGGCAGGTAAAGGGTTATAATATAAAAATTTAAGATGAATAAAATGAGGTTATATAAGCAATTATATTATAAGCTTGACATAGAATTATATTAAGCTATATTCTTAGCTATGAATACACAAGAAGAATTGTCATTGCACCTTATCAACAAAATAAAAGTTGATAACCCCACAGTACTTCCTCTGTTTATGGACACAAGACTCAGTGATGCTGAACTCATAGAGACTCTTCGTAATTATTACAAAGATTATATGCAGCAAGAATACCCCACTGCCTGGACATATTACATGAGTGAAGAGCCAAGTGAACAGGATTATTATAAGCTCTCTGCCTCCTCAATGGCATATTTGAGGATAATGGATTACCTTGATCATGAAGGAAAAACCTTCCCTGATTGGAATCTACATGGAAAAGAAGTTGTTTCAAGGCCAATTACTTTATTAAGAAAAGTATTATTAGGGGAGTGTAATGATTGCAATCCTGACTTTTTAGAAGATATGGCGCAGTTGTTTTCTGCCTTAAGTGAAAAATATGATTTCAATATCCCCTCTCGAAGTCAAGTACAAACCTGGATGGATCGTCATCCAAGTGGCTTAGACCCTCAAGTAATTACCTGGAGAGCTAAAAACAAAGAACAAATAGTTAGTCTTCTTATAGAAAAAATAAAAACAAGAGACAAAAAAAGTTCCCTCTATCGGTTTAAAGAAGGAAGCAGCTATGCACACATGCGTAAGCAAGTGCTCTCTTGGTGGAGGGAAGATCGTTTTCACCTATATTTCGCAATTAGAAATACAGATGACTTAAACAAATACTTACACTACTCTATGAGTTCAAAAGAACTAAGAATCATGAAGGAAGCTGAACAAAAAGGAATTCCAATTTTTGCAACGCCCTACTTTCTCTCCCTCATAGATACAAGAGAAAACAAAGATACTAGTGACCTCACTCTTCGCTCCTACCTTTTTTATAGCCAAGATTTGGTTGATGAGTTTGGCTCTATAGTTGCATGGGAAAAAGAGGATATAGCAGAACCTGGTAAACCAAATGTAGCTGGTTGGATTCTCCCTTCCCACAACATCCATCGTAGGTACCCTGAAGTAGCAATCTTTATTCCAGACACTATGGGACGGGCTTGTGGAGGACTTTGTGCCTACTGCCAGAGGATGTATGACTTTCAGGCAGGAAGATTTAATTTTAATTTAGATAAACTTCGACCCCACAAATCATGGAAGAAAAATCTTCAAATAAATATGGATTACTTTAGACGTGACCCCTATCTTGCTGACATCCTCATCACTGGAGGGGATGCTTTTATGAGTTCAGTACAATCTTTGAAACGCATCCTTGATGCTGTTCTAATAATGGCTACAAACAAATTAGAAGATAATGAAAAGCGAAGTGAAGATGAAAAATTTGCCACTATACAACGAGTCAGATTAGGAACAAAGATTCCCGTCTATCTTCCTCAACGTATTACTAAAGAACTAGTTGAGCTACTAAGAGATTTTAAAGAAAAAGCAACAGAGATTGGAATTAACCAATGTGTTGTACAAACACATATCTCATCAGCAGCTGAAATAACCCCTGATACTAAAAAAGCAATTGCCCGCCTCCTTGCTTCTGGTTGGGCAATAACTAACCAAGAAGTATTCACCGTTGCTTCTTCTAGAAGAGGACACTCTGCAAAGCTTAGAAAAGTTCTTAATGATATAGGAGTGCTTCCATATTACACCTTCTCAGTAAAGGGATTTAAAGAAAACAGAGAGTTATTTGCTACTAACTCAAGATCTACTCAAGAACAGGTTGAAGAGAGTTCTATTGGGTACGTTGCTCAGCGATACCATGTTGCCCTTAAAAATTTCATGAACGACACTACCCACATGATAGAAAACATTGACGCTATTCGTACATCAGATGAAATACCTTTTCTTACAACAGATCGTAATACCCTAAATCTCCCTGGAGTTGGTAAAAGTAACACATATAGAACTATTGGGATAACAGATGATGGAAGAAGAATCTTACGGTTTGATTTTGATAACACTCGCCCCCACAGTCGCGTTATTAAAGAGATGGGACCTGTCATCATCATAGAGTCTAAATCAATCAGGCACTACCTACACCAAATTGAAGAAATGGGTGAAGATGTCGCTGAATATGCTTCAATATGGGGCTATTGTGCAGGAAGCTTAGCACCAAGAAGCAGTGCATTTGAAAAAATATAGCATATTTTGCTCAAAAATCCTTATAATAACTCATTGTAGTTTAATAAAGTGATGTAAGGTGATGTTGGTGTCGTGAGTAAGAAATATGTTATTACCTAAACTCTTCCCTGTGAGGAATATTCAAAAGTGAAAAAATGGGGTAAAATATATAGTGCCTAAAAATGTTTTCTTGGAAGATGGAGGAAAGCTATGAATATAATAGGAAAACCCTTGAATAGAGTCGATGCTAAAGACAAAGTTACGGGTAAAGCAAAATATACTGGAGATCTAGTAAGTCCTCATGCCCTTTTTGCAAAAGTAGTGCACAGTACTATTGCTCATGGAGAAGTGAAGTCTTTTGATCTAGAAGAAGCGTATCTCGTTCCAGGTGTTGTTGATATTGTCACGTGCTTTGATGTGCCAGATATTGAATTTCCAACAGCAGGGCACCCGTGGTCTACAGTGAAGAAACACCAAGATATTGCTGACAGAAAACTTCTTAACACGAGAGTTCGTTTTTATGGTGATGACATTGCTGCAGTAATTGCAGAAGATGAAATAGCAGCTCATGAGGCTGCAAGAAAAATTAAAGTTACCTATGAAGAGTATGAACCCCTCCTCTCTGTTGAAGCTGCTTTAGAGCCAACTGCACGGGCAATACATGATGAAAAACCAGATAATATTGTTGTAAAATCCTCCTATGAAATGGGTTCATTTGATGAAGCTGTACAAGAAGAGGGCCTTATTAAGATTGTTGGTGATTATGAAACACCCATCGTTCAACACTGCCATATAGAAAAAGCAACTTCCTTTGCATATATGGAAGAGGGAAAGATCGTAGTAGTTTCAGCAACTCAAATACCCCATATCATTCGTCGAATCTGCCACCAAGCCCTCGGAATTGGATATGGAGATATTCGAATCATTAAACCCTACATTGGTGGAGGATTTGGAAACAGACAAGATGCCCTCACAGAGCCCCTCAATGCATTTCTTACAACTCGTGTTGGAGGAAGGCAAGTACGTTTAGAATATACTCGAGAAGAGACCTTTGCCTGCACAAGAGTACGTCATGCTATGAAATTCCATATTGAATCCTTCGTCCGTAAAGATGGCACCTTTGCAGCAAGGAGCATCAAAGCCTACTCAAATCAAGGAGCCTATGCCTCTCACGCACACGCCTTAGTAGCGAATGCAGTCAACGGCTTTCGTATGATGTACCCAACTGGAGCTGTTAAAGGGGAAGCATTCACAGTCTATACAAACTTACCCACAGCTGGTGCTATGAGAGCATATGGAATCCCTCAAATAGGATTTGCACTAGAAGCACATGTTGATGACATTGTAAGGCAAACAGGTTTTGATCCTATCACATTTAGAAAACAGAACATGATGAAACTTGGCTTTGTTGATCCAATGACAACAATTCAATGTCACTCAACAGGATTATCTGAATGTATCGACATAGGAGAAAAACATCTCGATTATAGGAAGAAAAGGGCTATGTATGCTAATCAAACAGGACCACTGCGTCGGGGTGTTGGGATGGCAATATTTTGTTATAAAACTGGAGTCTACCCTATTAGCCTAGAAACTTCTGCGTGCCGAATGCTCCTTAATCAAGATGGTTCCTTACAACTTCAACTCGGTGCAACCGAGATAGGTCAGGGAGCTGATACTGTCTTTGCTATGATGGCAGCTGAAACCATTGGCGTCTCAGTTGATAAAATCCATGTAATAAGTAAGCAAGATACTGACGTTACCCCCTATGATACTGGAGCCTATGCTTCAAGGCAAACATATGTTTCTGGTATGGCTGTAAAAAAGACAGCACAAGTCCTTCGAAAAAGGATATTAGAGTTTGCTGGATATATGCTCAATAAAGACCCATGGGATTTAGACATCAAAGATAATAACATTGTCCATACACATAAAGATGAGAAACTCCTCTGTGTTGCAACAGTAGCAGAAGAGTCATGCTATAGTCTTACAAACTCAACACATATATCAGCTGAAGAGTCTCATCACTGCACAGACAATACATACTCCTTTGGAGTTTGCTTTGCAGAAATTGAAATAGATATCCCAATGTGTCAAATAAAAGTGTTAGATATTATCAACGTACACGACTCGGGAAGAATTATTAATCGCCAAACTGCTGAAGGGCAAGTTCATGGTGGAATGAGTATGGGTCTTGGATTTGGACTCTATGAACATCTCGACTTTGATCCAAAAACTGGGAGAATGCTTAATGATAATCTCCTCGATTATAAGTTAATGACCCCAATGGATACCCCAGATTTACATGTTGCGTTTGTAGAAACAGAGGACCCCACAGGCCCTTATGGCAATAAATCACTAGGAGAGCCTCCAACAATCCCTGTTGCACCAGCAATACGAAATGCAATGCTTAACGCAACAGGTGTCGCTATGAACTCAATCCCTCTCAATCCTGAAAAACTGTTCTATGCAGTAAGCGACGCGGGACTCATTAAATAAAGGAAGTAAGAGCATGTACGATTTTAAAAACTTATATGAACCAAATTCAATACGTGAAGCACTAGAACTACGAAAAGAGCACCCAAAAGCATTAATTCTTGCAGGTGGAAGTGATATCTTCATCAAAATCAGAGAAGGAAAGTTAGCGGGATGTGACCTTATTAGTATCTTTGCCCTTGATGAACTTCGAGGAATTTGTATAGAAGAAGATGGCTCAATTCTTATACGCCCCCTCTCAAGCTTTACAGATGTCGTGATGCATCCAATTATTAAAGAGCATATCCCTGTCCTTGGTGAAGCTGTTGAACAAATTGGTGGCCCACAAATAAGAAATATTGGCACTATTGGGGGAAATATCTGTAATGGGGTAACAAGCGCAGACTCAGCGGGAACTCTTAAAGCATATGATGCTATTCTTGAAATTGCGAGCCTTGATGGAACAAGAGAGCTCCCCTTTAAAGATTTTAATATCAAACCGGGTGTTGTAGATTTAAAAGAGGGTGAAATTCTCACTGGAATTCGAATTCCTAAAGAGAGTTATGAAAACACATATGGCCACTTCATCAAATATGCAATGCGTAAAGCAATGGACATAGCAACACTGAGCTGCTCAGTAAACGTAAAACTCACATCAGATACACAAAAAATAGAGCGAATACGGATTGCCTTTGGTGTAGCAGCACCCATTCCAATTCGTTCAACTACAGCAGAAAAGAGTGCTACAGGGCACCCTCTTGATAATAAACTCCTTGAAAAAATTGCAGCTGGTGCTTTACAAGATGTAATGCCTAGAACAAGTTGGAGAGCTTCCAAAGAGTTTAGACTTCACCTCGTTGAAGAACTTGTTAAGCGTGCTACGACCATCTCGATTGAAAAAGCAGGAGGAAAGATCAATGGCTAGAAAAACAGTAACATGTACCATTAATGGGACAGTAAAAGAATATTCAGTAGATGTGAGATCTTCACTTTCAGATATGCTTCGAGGAAATGCAGGACTCGATAGCATAAAGCACGGGTGTGATGTGGGTGAGTGCGGAGCATGCACTGTACTCATAGATGGACAACCTTTTAACTCTTGTATCTATCTTGCCATTTGGGCAGAGGGAAAAACAATAATAACACTAGAAGGACTCTCTGATACACAAGGAGCTATTTCAGATATCCAGCAAGCTTTTATAGATGAAGGGGCAGTTCAGTGTGGTTTTTGTACCCCTGGTTTCATCATGGCCTCTATCCCAATAATCAATAAGGAAGAGGTTGCAACTAGAGATGAGATAAGAAAACAAGTTGCAGGCAACCTCTGTAGATGTACAGGATATGATAAGATTATTAATGCAATAGAAAAAACTCAACAAAAAAGAATTGAAGAGAAGAAATCTACATAAAAAGCTATACCTATTCACACCACTACCGTTTATCAATAAAATGATGAGCGGTATTTTTTTCATACCCTTGTTATATATTTTAATTATTATCCCAATACAATATGAGAAGAATCATTTTAGGGTGATGTGGTCTTTCC
>CAYVRR010000042.1:0-17613 GCA_964453215.1 uncultured Spirochaetaceae bacterium
TAGTGTAAGTGATATCACTGACGTTGAGTATAATACGAGTATTAGTAAACCCACTCCAGATCCTACACTCAGTGGATATGTTTTCGATACGTGGTATAAAGATTCTGCTTTTAATACTCCTTGGAACTTTACTAGTGATAAAGTAGTAGAAGATACAACTTTGTATGCTGCCTACTTCGTTCCCTATAAGGTGGAACATTATCAGCAAGATGTAACTGGATCTGGTTACTCGTTATTTGAAACAGAAGATCTCACTGGAATAACAGATAAAGAAGTAACTGCAACTCCTAAGAGCTATACAGGATTTAGTGAGAATACGAGTACCTCCCTAAGAGTCGCAAGTGGAAATGTTAAGGGAGATGGTTCTCTCACTCTTACACTCTATTACGACAGAGATACCTTTAGAGTGACTTTTGATAAAAATTATGATAATCAATTTAGTTATAACACAGGTATTCGCTATGGAGCAAAGGTGAGCAAACCTGGTTTCCAATTTAGACAAGGGCATACATTTGGAAATTGGTATAAAGATCCTAGTCTAACTACTTTATGGGACTTTGGTAATGATGTTATCACAGGGGATACTACTATATATGCCACTTGGATACCTAATACGTACAAAGTAACTTTTAATAGTATGACAGGTAGTAAAGTTAGTCCTATTAATGATGTAGAATATAACACCACTATTAGTAAACCCACTCCTGACCCAACACTTTTAGGAAAGATCTTTAGTGCTTGGTATAAAGAATATACATTGGAAAATGAATGGAACTTTGATACTGATGTAATTACAAAGCCAACTACTTTATTTGCTAAGTATATTGATGCACCTTTTACTGTTACGTTTGATAAAAGAAGTGGAACTGGTGGATCAGATTCTGTAGAAGCTTTTTATGATTCCCATATGCCAACTGCAACAGCTCCAACAAGGACCAATTACACCTTCATGGGCTATTTTAATCAAGTTGATGGAGGGGGGAGTCAGTATTATTCTTCAACCATGGCGAGTGTGAAGAAATATGATAGAAAAGCAATTATGACACTCTACGCGCATTGGGTAGGAGTATCATCACAAGTTACTTTGGATAGACAAGGCGGCTCTAATGGTTCCTATACAGTAGATGCTTCTTATATGTCTCCCATGCCTCTTGCATATCCTCCTACAAAAGATGGATATGATTTTGGAGGCTATTACGCTGAACCTCTAGGGGTTGGCACTCAATATTACAAAGCTGATATGACAAGTAATACTGTTTGGGATAAAACTGAGAATGCAAAACTCTTTGCAAAGTGGACCCCTGCTGTTTCCAAAATAATATTTAATAAAAATAACGGTACTGGTGGAACTGATTCAGTAACTGTAGATTGGGGAACAAAAGTTCCAGCGGCTACAGCACCTACTCGTTTTAGTTATGTGTTTGAAGGGTATAATACAGCGAGCGACGGCTCTGGTGTCATGATTTATGATAAGAATATGGACAGTAATTATGTGTGGGGATTCTATGGAGATAAAATCCTTTATGCCATATATCGAAACTATGAAGTTGGAGATATAGGTCCTGCTGGAGGGTATATTTTCTATAAGAAAAATTCCTTTAATGAAGGATGGCAATACCTTGAAGCAGCTCTAAAAAACTGGAGCGGGGGAACTGAAGATCCTTCTGTTGTATGGGGCGCTGATGGTATAGTAACAGGGGCTACTCTATCTGATTTTGGTTCGGGGTTAAGTAATACAAATAAAATTATTCAAAAATTGGGAAGTGGAACGTATGCAGCAAAATTAGCAGCTGATTATTCTATTACTGTTGACGGTGTTACCTACGATGACTGGTATTTACCTTCAAAAAACGAAAATCATAGACTCGCTAATAATTTCATTGAAAAAACACAAGCTAAGCTGAGTAATAATTTTTATTGGAGTTCAACTGAGGCAAATGCAAATGAAGTCTATATCGCAGCTGGCAATGGTAGTGTTCCTGATATAGAGGTTAAAAGTGTTAAAGCTAATACTAACCTTCGCTTGGTGAGACCAATACGTAAGTTCTAATAAGAGATACCCCGCTGACTCTTAGCGGGGTTATCTGAACATATAATTATTCATGTAGATCAAAAGAAAAGCTCATACTGTGTAGGGTATGAGCTGTTATTAAATCTCTTACGTGAGAAGGGGGTTTCTTATACTTCGTAAGTTGAACTACTTACATTACCACCTTCACCACTCCAGTTAGTGTGGAAATATTCTCCCTCTTTTTGATCAACTCTTTCATACGTGTGAGCTCCAAAGTAGTCCCTTTGTGCCTGTAATAGATTCGCTGGGAGTCTTTCACTTCTGTATCCATCAAAGAATGAGAGGGCGCTTGTCATAGCGGGCATTGGAATTCCTGCGGTAATTGCCCTGCTTAGTGTTCGTCTCCAAGGTGTTTGGCAATCTGCCATCACAGATAGAAAGTAGGGGTCTACAAGTAAATTATTTAATGTTGGGTTTAGATCAAAAGCTTCTTTTATCTTGCCTAAGAAGGCGCTTCTTATAATACAGCCACCTCTCCACATAAGGGCAATTCCACCATAGTTAAGACTCCAGCCATACTCTTTAGACGCTTCTCTCATTAACATATACCCTTGAGCGTAGGAGACAATTTTAGAGGCAAGGAGAGCTTTTCTTACATCTTCTATAATAGGAGCTCTTTCCCCTTCTATTATCCTCATTGGCCCATTAATCAATTCACTCGCTTCAACTCTCTCATTTTTTAAGGCAGATAAACTCCTTGCATACACAGCTTCAATAATAAGTGTTATTGGAACTCCTAATTCAAGAGAGTTAATTCCTGTCCACTTACCTGTCCCTTTTTGACCAGCTCTGTCAAGAATTTTTTCAACTAAAGGGGAGCCATCACTATCTTTTACCTTCATGATGTCCCTTGTGATTTCAATAAGGTAACTATCTAGTTCTGTATTATTCCATTCATTAAAGATTTCATACATCTCATCGTGGGTAAGAGCAAGTCCAGTATAGAGAAAATCATAAACCAAAGAAATGATTATCTCGTACTTATCAGTACCGACATGGAACTACATGAAGATGAAATCATCCAAATCTATGGTAAGCGTTGAGCCATCGAATGCTATTTTAAAGTGTGTAAGGGCTATTTACGATTAACTTCGGGGTGTTCTTCCCTCGATTATGATGCCATAACCGTTCATGTAGCCATTGTGTTCACGCATTATTATTATGCTTTCTGAAAATCAAAGAAATGAAACAATAGCCTCATTAATTGGAGAATATGAGATTGTTGCACAATCTAATGGATTTTCTAGCCATTCTTATATGCTAGAGACGAGTAGAACTCTTACTTCACAAGTAAGGGACAAGACTAAAGAAGGAATCGATCAACATGAATAGATGAATAATCTTATAATAGTATGTAACATATTCAAATAGTAAAATAATAAAATAGTTTTATACCTAGAGTAACTAACAATTATTTTATCAAGAATTCTATCTTCAGATGAAGCAATATTTCGTTAGAAGTCGTCATTCTTATAGCTATTGCATCTATTATTCATGTGTAATACAATGTGATACAAGTGAGGAGGTGATGATATGGCAATTTCATTGCGAATGAACGATGATGATACAAAGCTCATAAAAGCATACGCTAAGCTTAATGGTATCAGTATTTCTGAGTTCATGAGAAAAGCTGCGCTTGAATATATTGAAGATGAGTATGATTTGAATATATATAATGAAGCAATAAAATCTTTTAGAGCTAATCCAGAAACTTATTCACTTGATGAAGTGGAGAAAGAGTTAGGACTAACATAATGTATCATGTAGCGTTTAGTAAAGAAGCCTTAAAACAGATGAAAAAGTTAGATAAACATGTAGCACTTTTTATTACTGCATGGATAAGAAAAAACCTCGATGGGTGTTTGGATCCTTTTCGATACGGAAAAGGTCTAAGAGCAAGCTATAGCGGACAATGGCGGTATCGAATTGGAGAATATCGTCTGATTGCAGAAATAATGGAAGAAGAAGTTGTAATACTCATTTTAAGCGTGGGACATCGAAAAAATATTTATGATTCTACATAAGAAGACTTTCTTCTCGCTACACAATGCTGTTGTCATCAACATGATCTTTATAATTTAGATATTTACACAAAAGAAGGCTGTTGCTAGTAAATTATACTTTGCAACAGCCCAATATATTCTCATTCATCTTTAGGTGAAATATCTTCACTTTTAATTGATGATTCTCTTGTTTCCTATTATACCTCGTAAGTTGAACTACTTACATTACCACCTTCACCACTCCAGTTAGTGTGGAAATATTCTCCCTCTTTTTGATCAACTCTTTCATACGTGTGAGCTCCAAAGTAGTCCCTTTGTGCCTGTAATAGATTCGCTGGGAGTCTTTCACTTCTGTATCCATCAAAGAATGAGAGGGCGCTTGTCATAGCGGGCATTGGAATTCCTGCGGTAATTGCCCTGCTTAGTGTTCGTCTCCAAGGTGTTTGGCAATCTGCCATCACAGATAGAAAGTAGGGGTCTACAAGTAAATTATTTAATGTTGGGTTTAGATCAAAAGCTTCTTTTATCTTGCCTAAGAAGGCGCTTCTTATAATACAGCCACCTCTCCACATAAGGGCAATTCCACCATAGTTAAGACTCCAGCCATACTCTTTAGACGCTTCTCTCATTAACATATACCCTTGAGCGTAGGAGACAATTTTAGAGGCAAGGAGAGCTTTTCTTACATCTTCTATAATAGGAGCTCTTTCCCCTTCTATTATCCTCATTGGCCCATTAATCAATTCACTCGCTTCAACTCTCTCATTTTTTAAGGCAGATAAACTCCTTGCATACACAGCTTCAATAATAAGTGTTATTGGAACTCCTAATTCAAGAGAGTTAATTCCTGTCCACTTACCTGTCCCTTTTTGACCAGCTCTGTCAAGAATTTTTTCAACTAAAGGGGAGCCATCACTATCTTTTACCTTCATGATGTCCCTTGTGATTTCAATAAGGTAACTATCTAGTTCTGTATTATTCCATTCATTAAAGATTTCATACATCTCATCGTGGGTAAGAGAAAGACCTGTGTAGAGAAAATCATATGCTTCACAGATCATTTGCATATCACCATACTCAATTCCATTATGAATCATCTTTACATAATGGCCAGAGCCATCTTCTCCAACCCAGTCACAGCATGGAGTACCATTATCTACTTTAGCACTAATGTCTTGAAAGATATTTTTGATCAAAGGCCACCCCTCTACATTTCCCCCTGGCATAATTGATGGACCAAAACGTGCTCCAATCTCTCCACCACTCACACCAGTTCCAATGTAAATAATCCCCTTTTCTTTGAGTTCATTCACTCGCCTAGTTGTATCTGGGAAATGGGAGTTTCCTCCATCAATAATGAGATCTCCCTTCTCTAAATAGGGGAGAAGTTCTTTGATAAAAGCATCAACAACTTCTCCAGCTTTTACCATAAGCATCACTTTTCTTGGTCTTTTAAGCATCCCGACAAATGCATCAATAGAATGAAATGGGTATATTGTATCCCTATCTTTAGCAGCATCCTTCATAAAATCATCAGTTTTAGAAGTAGTTCTGTTATAAACAGCAACACTGTAGCCATGGTCGTTCATGTTAAGCACGAGGTTTTGTCCCATCACAGCAAGTCCTATAAGACCAATATCAGCTTTTGTTTCCATGTTTACTCCTTAAGGTGTATTTATTTCTATTATTTTTTTAATCTTTATCATCTCTTTTATATCTATTCATAATGTATATCTCTTGTAAAGAGTCTTTTTACATCATCTTCTCATTTGATCTATACGTAATTGAATCTTATGTAGTCAAAAACTCGTGATTCTTTAAAGTCCAAAGACCCATGAGAGGATTAGAGATAAAGTAATACTCTTTTCCATCTTTGGCAGTATTGAATCCATCTTTAATTCCGTCAAATATATATTTATCTCTTGTTTCTTCTAAAGGAAGATACTCATATCCAATAAGAAGAATATCTTTCTCTTTTATTTGACTCGAGTAGGAGATGGTAAATCTTTTATCACTTGAGCTGTTAATGAGGTGGGATGCTGTTAATAGGTTTTTCTTTAATTCTTCATTTCGACTCACTGCATCTAAAATAGTATTTTTATCTGTATACCCAAATTTCTTAATTAACTGATTTTTCTCTTTATCTGTGCTCAAAGTTTTTACAAAAGGGGCAATGATGATTAATTCACCCCCCTCCTTCATAGAATTTTTTATTCTACAAATAGCATTATTAGATTCCCATAATGAACTCATAGTAGCATCTTCTAGATATACCACCACTTTTTTAAGTGGCTCATCTAATTCTGTAATGTTTACCTTTTGTGCAACTTGGCACGCTTCATCAAAACACGTTCTGTCATCACCCATAAAAAGACCAGCTGGTATCACTATTCCCTCTTTGCTCTTCATAGATACAAAAAGGGCAAAGGCGATAGGAAGATTAGTGGCACATTGAGTGTGGGCATAATCAAGAATAGCTCGTACCGGGGAGTTAGTTTTCCCAATTATTCGCTCCATTCCATACACAGCGCCAAGGTAATGGCTTTTATGTGCCCCTTCGATCCCACCAACGTCTGTATAGATGGCATGAGTAAAGCCTGAGTTACCAACAATCTCATCAGGGAACACATTGCTTATTGAAAGGATTAAATCAAATCCCCCTGAAATGAGGAGATTGTTTACTTGAACCTTATAAGAAAATGAGAGAGTTTTTTCACTCACTTCTTCTATAATATCACTAGTGACCGTCCCTAAGGTAAAAACATCATGAATATTATCATGAAAGACAAAAAGAGAGGGATCAATTTTAGGGTATATTTCTGCTAATTCATCTTTATGTATCTGATTTTTTGAATCAGTTGGTAACAAAATCGCCTTTACTTTATCTTTATAATACGTACATGCCCATGTGGTTAAGAAAGAACCAAGTGAGTCTTTTTTTGTCTGTTTTGGAGGGATGAGGAGAACTCTCTCCTTAGGGCCAAGATTTTTTAGCCCTTTGAGAAAATGCTTCTTCATTACATCAATTGATATACCTGAAGAATTTTGCACCTTTGCATACACTATAACACCTCTTTTTACCATCTCTAACATTGATGGGCTCTTGTTCGGACGCAACAAGATAAATGGTATCATACAATAGAAAAAAAATCTCTCCTTGAAGAGGCACCCATTAAAGAAGCGATAGAGATGTGAATGAGTCCTTAATAATTGGGGTGTGACACATAAGAATTTAGATTTACTCTCTATCTATCCTTTTTTATTGCATCACAATAGTTTATCCATTTCTATAATCTTCCCTTCAGTCATATGCTTGAATGCCCTTTGTTCCTATGATAATATACACCTGAATTCATATATATACTATTTTACATGAAACACAAGGAGCCTAATGCATGCCCATCGAAGTAATTTATCCACGAGTAACAAACGAATCAGCGAAAGATTATAGCTATAAAAACCTCTTGTTTAACATTGCAACAAACGTACTTCCTCCTGGCTCTGCCATTGAAGAAGCACATATTGCAAACAAACTAGATGTAAGTAGAACTCCAGTGAGAGAAGCAATTTTGCGCCTGAATAGGGAGAGGTTTATCGACATCCTTCCCCAAAAAAGTACAACTGTTGCCCTCATTGATGTCGATTTCATCGAGCAAGGGCTCTTCGCTCTGCAAGCATTAGAAAGGACTATGATAAAAAGGTGCTCTCATAATATTGATGAAGCAGAGATTGCAAAGATGGAAAAAATGGTAGTTGATCTCTCTAGGTGCCTTGAAAATGGTGATCACCTCACCTTTTTTAATCATCTCTACACATTTCATTTTATGTTGTTTAAAGGGTGTAAAAAAGAAAAAGTGTATGAAGTTCTTGTATTTTTCTATTATCATGTTTTAAGAGAGATCATGGTAGCATTAGATGTATTCCCCCTTACCCCAATTATTGATGATATTAAACACCTCGCTGAAGCATTTAAACAAAAAGATGTGAATAAAGCACTCATGCACCACGCCTTTCATATGGAACACCTCTCTTGTGATCATGAAATCTTAAAAACTGCACATCCTTCATATTTTTACTAATTGTGGTATACTCAAATCCTAAAGGTAAGGATAAGAAGTAAGTAGATGGATGTATTATCAAGTGAGATTATATTAGAGAGTATAAGTGATGGAGTTTTTACAGTAAGTAATGATTATCTCATCACCTACTTTAATAGTGCTGCTGAAAAAATAACTGGTATAAACAGAGAAGACGCAATAGGTTTATCATGCTGTGAAGTTTTTAAGTCTAATATGTGTGAGTCTCACTGCCCCCTTAAGCATACCTTTGAAACAGGAGAACCTGTTAAAGAGCAGCGGGGTTATATTGTAAATCTATCAGGGCAAAAAGTGAAAGTGAGTGTTTCATCAGCCATTCTCCATAACGATAAGAATGAGAGAATAGGGGGAGTCGAAACCTTTCGTGATATCTCCGCAATAGAGCACCTACGAAGTCTTGGTGCCCTTAAAAGAACTGGTTCTATGGTAACAAAGAGTGAAGCGATGAAGAAGGTACTCGACATTGTTCCTTCAATTGCTTCTAGCCACTCAACAGTCCTTGTTACAGGGGAAAGTGGGAGTGGAAAAGAAGTTCTTGCTCGCTCCATTCATCATTTAAGTCAAGTAAAAGATGGACCATTCATTGCTGTAAACTGTGCAGCTATTCCAGAGAACTTATTAGAAAGTGAACTATTTGGGTATGAAAAAGGGGCATTTACAGGAGCGTATCAAGATAAGAAGGGGAGGATAGAACTTGCTGCAAAAGGAACCCTTTTTATTGATGAAATAGGGGAATTAACCCCCCTTATGCAAGTGAAACTCTTAAGGGTATTACAAGATGGTACTTTTGAAAGGTTAGGTGCTATTTCAACTAAAACAATGAGCGCACGAGTAATTTGTGCAACAAATGCTCACTTAGAAGAGTTAGTGAAACAAGGCACCTTCAGGCAAGATCTATATTATAGAATTAATGTTATTTCCTTAACAATTCCCCCTCTACGAGAAAGAAAAGAGGATATCATCTTCCTCTCCCATCAATTTCTCGATCGCTTCAGTGTAGTAAATAACAAACGAGTTGATAGATTTAGCCAAGAGGTGTATCAAGCTTTCTTCTCTTATAGGTGGCCTGGGAATATACGGGAACTAGAAAATGCAGTTGAACGAGCAGTAGTACTCTGTGCTACTAATGAGATTCAACTACATGATTTGCCCCCTTCAATGAGTAGTTTAGATGTGCCATCTAGAAAAGAGGAGACTCTTCTTCACTCCTTAAAAGAATCTACAGAAAAAGAGATGATAGAATCTACGCTCCTACGAAATAATTACAATGTATCAGCAAGTGCTCGTGAATTAGATATTCACCGAGCTACGCTGTATAGAAAGATTGCTAAATATGATATTTCTATAGAATGATACATGTCGCATCTTTGTGACACATATCATGCGACAGTGCGACACTACTGTCGCAGTAGTGCAACACATATTAATAGCAATGCCCTCTAGGGGGCTTCAGATGCACTTGGCACGCTTCATGCATCATCTATAGTATGAAGATAGCTCTTACACAAGCACAGCAAAGAATCGCCCCATTATTTGATTCAGCCACCACAATTGAGTTGTATGAAACACAAGGATATGCAAAAGAGACTATCTACCTAGGAGTCCATGTGTGTGAAGGTGGTGCAAAAGAATCAATTGACGTAATTCTTTCACTAGATGTGAAGGTGGTAATATGTGGAGCAATAAGTAGTGAGTATGAACAACTCCTCTTGCTTAACCACATAGACCTGTATTCCTATATATCAGGTGATGTAGAGGATGTATTACATGGGTGGCACATGGGAAAACTGCATGCTCACTACTTTTCAATGCCAGGGTGTGATCAGCCAAGGCACTGTAGTCACAGAGGGTATGCAAGGCGCTGTCGAAATAGAGCTCATAGGAGAAAAACATGAATTACAATAATTTTAGAGGGCCAGGACTTGGCAGAATGGGAAGAATGGGTGGTATGAGAGGAATGAATCGAAGAGAAAGATATCTTGATGAAGTGAGAATTCGTGACCTCGATTATTACGATATACCAGAAGGTAGAGGTGGTGGTATGAGATTTAGAGATGGGTCTTGTAGGTTTGGTCGCCTTGAAGGGCGAGCATTGCGCTATCGTGATGGCTCTTGCACATTTGGTGATAGATCAGGTCGTTTTGATGGAAGGGGACTCAGATTAAGAGATGGCTCTTGTCGCTATCCAAATAAAATGGGTCGTGGAATGTATTACAGAGATCAGAGATTAGCTGAAATTGAGAAAGAAATTTTAGAAAAGAAAGCACAAAAGGAAGAAAGGTAAAAATTTATGAATATTGCAGTAACTTCAATGGGTCCATCAATGGATGCAACATTTGATGTCCACTTTGGAAGAGCTCCCTACTTTATCATCTTTGATAGTGAGACGAAAGAAGTAGTGAGTGAGTTTAATAATGAAAAGAACTTAAAAGCAGTTCAAGGTGCTGGTGTTGAATCAGCTAAAGTGATGGTTGATTTAGATGTAAAAGTAGTATTAACAGGACATGTTGGACCTAAAGCATTAGATGTACTAAAACTTGCAGATATCTCTTCATATAAAGTTGAAGCACAACTTGTGAAAGATGCATTCGCTCAGTATGAAAAGAAGAATATGAGTGTTATATATGAAGCTACATCAAAAGGAAATGAATCGTGAAAGTTAGTGTAGTGTCGGGAAAAGGGGGAGCTGGAAAGACGTTTGTCTCCCTCCACCTTGCTTCCCTCTTACAAGATAGAGCTCTGTTAGCAGATTTAGATGCTGAGGAGCCAGATGCCCATCTTTACATTGATGGAGAGGTCATAGATACCTCTCCTTCAACTGTATTAATTCCACACATCGATGAATCAAAGTGTACTCATTGCAATGAGTGTGCATCTGTGTGTCAGTTTCATGCACTCATCCCCATAAAAAAGAATATCATTGTCTTAGATAACCTTTGCCAATCATGTACAGCCTGTTGGGTTGTCTGTAAAGAAGGGGCAATAACTCCAGTAGAAAAACGAGTTGGAGAGATTACGACGTTTAAACAAGATCAACTTACCTTGATTGAAGGAAGGATGGATGTAGGTCAAATTGCAGTTGTCCCAATTATTAATCAAGCAAAATTGTTAGCAGAAACAGTAGGTAAAGATAAAGAATTTCTTATCTTTGATGCCCCCCCTGGAACAAGCTGTGCGATGGTGAACTCAGTTACTGATAGCGACCTTGTTATAGTGGTAGCAGAAGATAGTTTATTTGGATTACATGATATGAGCCTTGTGATAGACACCTTAGTGTACCTACAACTTCCCTTTATCTTGGTAGTGAATAAAGGACGAAAAGGGGGTGTAGTAGAGTCGTGGGCAAAGGAGCAAGATGTTCCAATAGTTGCTTCTATTCCATTTGATACAAGAATCTCTAAAGTGTATGGTAGTGGTCACCTTATACTCGATGAAATGCCTGAATACAAAGAGATCTTTAATTCAATTATTACAGTGATGGAAGAGAAAAGGGGTGGCATCAATGAGTGAGAAGATAAAAGAGATTGTAGTTATAAGTGGTAAAGGGGGAACAGGGAAAACAACTGTTTCGAGTGCCTTTGCTTCTTTAAGTAATTCAAATATTCTTATGGTAGATGCCGATGTAGATGCCTCTAACTTAAAAATTATTGCTCATGGGGATGTTGTTTCAAGTGAGGAGTTTTATGCTGGGCATCAAGCTGTTATTGATTCATCAGGGTGTACTTCTTGTGGAGTGTGTGAAAAAGCGTGCCATTATAAAGCAATTACACACGATAAAAATGGCCTGTATAAGGTGAACCCCCTTTTATGTGAAGGGTGTAAGTTGTGCGTTGTTCTTTGCCCTACTACTACCATAGAGTGGAATGAGAGGCTTGTTGGAAATATTGAGCACCTCTCTACTCGGTTTGGTCCACTTATTTCAGCTCACCTGTATCCACCTGGGGAGAACTCAGGAAAGTTAGTTGCCCAAGTAAGAAGGAAGGGGCAAGAAGTCGCAAAAGAGTTAAAAAAAGATCTCATCATTGTTGATGGGCCTCCAGGAATTGGTTGTCCAACCATTGCATCAATGACAAGTAGTGAAGCTCTCTTGTTCGTTGTTGAAGCGAGTGTAAGTTCTCTTCATGATATGAAGAGAATTAATGAATTAGCTCAAACATTTTCTATTCCATCTTATGTTTGTATCAACAAAAGTGATATAAATACTTCTATCACAGAGAAAATAATTTCTTATATTCACGAGTCGAAGATGAATTTTTTAGGTACTATAGATTATGATGAAGAAATTACAAAAGCATTAGGGATGAGAAAAAGCGTTGTTGAGTCCCCTTTTGTTGGAAAGGCGAAAAAGCAGCTAATCACTATGTATAACAAATTAATTGAACAAATTTAGATAAGGAGGCAATTGTGGAGAACCATTACAGGGCAATGCACACATACGACGCGAAGGTGCGTATGACAGATAGCGAACAATACTTTTATGAATTTTTTGTAAAAGGGGAGAAAGAGGTAATAAAAGAGATCTCTTTTATTACAGATAATAATGAGAAAACAGTAACTCATCTTAATAAGCTTGTAAGTAAAGCAATCAATACATCAATTGATGAAGTTCTCACTCTCAATATTAGTGATATCTTTACTCATGATGAGATGAGTGAAGGAATTACTATTGGATTTGCTGCTCTTTTAGAGGCAGTTCAATCATATTCGATTCTTTTAGCAAGAACAGATAAGACCAACACGGTTAATGATAGAGAATTAAAACAAACTCCAGGGGATAGAAGAACACTCATGGTAGTAAGTGGCAAAGGGGGAGTTGGCAAAAGTACAGTGAGTTTAAATATTGCTGTAACTCTTGCTAAAAAAGGGTATAAAGTTGGCCTTGTTGATGTAGATATCCACGGCCCTAGTATTCCTGTGATGCTTAACCTTACATCGGTTGAAGTTCTTAAGGGGGAAAATGGGATTATTCCTATTATCTTACCTGATGTGTATAACCTTAAAGTGATGAGCTTAGGATTTATGCTAGAAAAGCCAGATGATCCTGTTGTGTGGCGAGGGCCTTTAAAGAATCAGATGATTGAGCAGTTTTTAAATGATGTTGATTGGGGTGATATCGATTACCTTATTGTAGATAACCCACCAGGGACTGGAGATGAGCCCCTCAGTACTGCTCAGCAGCTTAAAGGGAAAGGGGAAGCACTAGTTGTAACAACTCCTCAGCAAGTCTCTACAGCTGATGTGAGTCGGAGTATAAATTTCTGTCATAGTCTTGAGATTCCTATTGTGGGTCTTATTGAAAATATGAGTTCATTTCTTTGTCCTCATTGTAATACGACCACTCATATTTTTAGAAGTGGTGGTGGTGAGAAGCTTTCTAAATATTATAAAGTTCCTCTTCTTGGCTCTATTCCAATTGAAGCTAATGTTGGAATTGCTGGAGATATTGGTATTCCCTATGTACAACGGTTCGCCTCTTCTGCAATAGCAACTGCGTATGATGATATTTGTGATAAAATTATAAACACGAGGAGTAAAAAGGTATGAAAATAGCAATTCCAACGAATGGTGGCAATTTAAATAGTCACTTTGGACACGCTTCTATTTTTACATTTGTAGAAGTAGATGAGAAAACAAACAAAATAGAAAAACAATATGAGGTAACTGCCCCGAAGCATGAACCTGGTGTATTGCCTCGTTTCCTTAGAGATGAGAAAGTTGATGTTATTATTACTGGTGGTATGGGTGGACAAGCTCAATCTCTTTTAGAAGGCTATGGTGTGAAGGTTGTCTTAGGAGTTGATCCAAAAGGTGTTTCTGAGATTGTAAAAGAGTATCTTGATGGCTCTTTAGCTGGTGGATCAAACGCTTGTGATCATTAAGTGATCACACACATGTGATAAGTGGCATGTTGAACAGGAGGGTTTGCGAGCAAAGCAGACCCTTCTTCCATGTAAATTAACGGTCATAGAAAATCTATACTGTTTCTCTTCAGGTAGTAACTTCTTTATCTGCATCTCAATAGCATATGGGTCTTTTGTCTTCACTAAGCCCACTCTATTCACTACTCGTAAAAAGTGGGTATCTACAATAATTGCACCTACCTGTGCAATGCGTCCTAATATAACATTAGCAGTTTTTCGTCCAACTCCAGGAATTGTGAGTAATTTTTCCATGGTGAGTGGAACTTTGTTATCAAAATCCTTCACTAATACATCGGCTGCTTTAATAATGTTCTTTGCTTTATTTTTATAAAAGCCAGTACTGTGAATAATTCTCTCTACTTCACCGCTAGGTGCTTTTGAGAGTTCTCGGGGAGTGGGGAAGATTTCGAATAATTGTGGGGTAACTTTATTTACTTGATTGTCTGTTGTTTGAGCTGAGAGGATGACGCTGATTAAGAGGTGAAAGGGTGTATTAAATTCTAAGAATTCAATTTCTTCCATGCTATGTGTATCAAGGATTGTGTAAATTTCTTCTGCTTTTTCTTTAAGAGTCATTGGGTGTATTCCTTATTATCTATTGTCTATACCATGTTTTGAGGAATTTGTCCCTATTTATCTTCTACTTTGTATTGACTCTTACCTCTAAAGATGGGTATACTCACCATCGTTACGCAAGAGACGGGGCGTTGCCTAGTGGCTAAGGCGCTTGCTTTGGGAGCAAGAAATCGGAGGTTCGAGTCCTCTCGCCCCGAATGAATTTTTAATGCGCCAATAGCTCAGTTGGATAGAGCAACAGCCTTCTAAGCTGTGGGTCAGAGGTTCGAATCCTCTTTGGCGTAAAAATATGAAGACCTTTTTTCATAATACTAACCATCCACTAGGGTGGCTTTTTTTATCTCTTGAAATTTGAAATCAGTGACGCCTAGATGAGAAATTCCCATATATATTGAATAGATTGGCTTCTTACAATCTGTTATTGCACATTGAGTATAAGGGTCCCTTATGTTGGGTGCTCTTTTATATCTAGGCGTGCCTTGACTAGGCACGCTATTTTGGTAAGTTTTTGCTTATTTCTTTATCTTGCTTTATAAAAATTACTAATTTATAATTCATATTGATGGAAGCTATAGGAGGTTACCATGAAATACATTATGCCTTTATTAGTTGCTGTGCTACTTGTCTCTTGTGTAAGTGTTGGAGTCGAAAAAAGTGATATCACACTCCCTTTAGGAGAATCTCAGATCACACTTCCTAGTGGAGCAAAAGGAACCATTGTTATTGCAAGTGAAAAGCCTTCACCATTTGTCATTATGTACCATGGCTATGCGAGTACCAAAGATGAAGTTGGTAACATGTTTAAAGATGAAGCTGAGAAACTAGAAACAATGGGGATTAGTTCATTGCGTATTGGATACAGAGGGTGGGATGGCCCTGAGTTTGATGAGACATTTATCAGTGTCGATACTATGATGGAAGATGGCCAAGAAGCCCTTGATTATGTCAAATCACTTACCTATGCTGATTCTAAGCGGATTGGACTACTTGGGTTTAGTATGGGAGGAGGCGTAGCTCAATATATAGCTGGAACAAATTCAAAAGAGATAGCTGCTGTAACTACCTGGTCGAGTAGTATTGAATATGATTCTTTGTTACGTGAAGAAGATAAAGCAACTGCTATAAAAGATGGTAAAATTGAACTTGATTTAGGGTGGAAAACAATTACCCACAGTAAAGAGTTTGTAGAGTCCTTAAATAATTATGACCCACTAGAAACATCTAAAAAATACAAAAACGCTTTCCTTATACTCGATGGAACAGATGATTACCTCTATGCAAATACAGCTATACTTAGTAAGACTCACCCACAGGCAGAAGTGTATGAAATCCCTGGCGCAGACCACATCTACCTTGTCTTATCTGGTGATAATACATTATCAAATGAGGCAATTGATAAAACAGCTAATTGGTTTAAAGAAAATCTATAGTGTAATGTAACATAAATATGATCAACTATTATTCTGGGTATCAAAAAAAGATACCCAGGATATTTGTATTATTAAACTTTAAAGCAATTTTGAGTTATGAATTCTACCGTATTCTATACAATAACAATTATAGTGGCATTTCTCCTACTCGTAATCTAGTTCGTGAATATCTTCTAAGGATTCTTTTAATTCTGTTGAATAATCAATACCATCAATTTCTTAACTTGCTTTTGATATCGTGGTGCAATATTTTGTATACGAAAATATGATATCATAACTTTCACCATGAGCCTTGATTTCTAGTTCATCACTTGATGTAGAACTAACAGTAATTACTGAAATGCCAGGGGCTCTATGAAAAGCCATTTCTATTTCTAATTCCTTATCTGAAAAATAGCTAAAGAATCCTCCTTCCTCTAAAAACATCTTGCTTAAATTAAAATCATTTCCGTCCCAATTATCAACCTTGATGTGAGCACCTTGGCTTCTTCTGTATACATTGTGTTGTATATATTGCTAGAAATCTATTTCCTTATTTCATAGTGTTCCTTATCTGTATACATGTTTTCTTCAATAACATCATAATTATCATCAGTTTCAAAGTCGAAAACAGTAGAATGATTTTCTTCACATGTTGATAGCGTATGTAAAATAACTTCTACATCATATGTATCAATATTTTGGTTAGAAGTCCCTGACACGTCACAAGAGGTAAAAAAGAAGGGATTAGTGGAAATAAAATGAAGATAGACTTCTTTAAAGGCTTTGGTTTGTTTTGGCCTCTATTTAATAGAACTCTTTCCCTCAGAGACATCTTTTATCTCTTGAATACATTCATCATCATAACACATACTGTAAAAGCCTTAATTATAGGGTGGGGTGAGTTCTTGGGATTGAAGACTTTGGGAACTAACCCTTATTTATTTTTTAGAGAACTTCCTATAATTCAAAATTCCCCAACATATTCCTTATTCAAACTCTCCTTGTTTTCTGTCTACTTTGACCACTCTAACTATGACTGCTTGTAACTTCAATGCTTTTACGTAGTATGTTTTTTAAGAGTGACAAAATCCCTTTCCATTGCCTTGGACAATATCACTTTTAAATGAGGCATGATAAAATTTATAAGAATTGTATTTGACTACGTATGGCAAAGCATATAAAGTCTGCATGGCACCTTACGAGGTGTAGGATACACAGCAATACATATTTAAGGAGCCTTACATGGTAAAACCACAATCAACACCCACTCTATGGATACTTATTTTTATAGTGTTATTATCAACAGTAGCATTTATTTCTTGTCCTGAACCGAGTTTAAATCCCCCAGCTGCATCTCCTGTTATCAGCCCAGATGGTGGAATAGTTTCTTCAACCCAGAAAATCGAAATAACTACTACAACTGATAATGCTAGTATCTATTACACCGTAGATGGAGATGAACCAACTGAATCTAGCACTCCTTATACTAACCCTTTTACTTTGAATTCTAGTGATACGACAGTGACTGTTAAA
>CAYVRR010000043.1:0-17039 GCA_964453215.1 uncultured Spirochaetaceae bacterium
ACAAGATTCTCTTTAGTAAGTGATAAAAACGTCCTTGCGTGTGTAGTTGAAAGACTTTAGTATAAAAGAAGTAGGTTGAAGGAGTTGATGAATATGGTAAAAAGAAGTTTCTTTGTGTTAGTTGTGATATGTTGCTCATCTTTACTTTTTGCTCAGAGTGAGTATGTTGTAGATACATATATCATTTTGCCATACGATGATGGCACCTGTACTATTGTTGACTACTTTGGGTGGGATGATATTGTTGTAATACCAACAGAGTTAGATGGGTATATAGTCACCAAGATTGGTAATTCAGCTTTTGATAATGAACAGTTAATCGAAATTGTTTCGATTCCTTCATCAGTGACTAGTATTGGTGAAAACGCCTTTGAAGAATGTACTAATATATGGAAGATTGTTATTTTGGGAGATAGTATTACTTCAATAGGGAAGGGGGCCTTTAAGGATTGTCACTCTTTGCAAGAGATCATTCTCCCCCCACATATTACATCTATTGAGGATGAGACGTTTTCATCTTGTTATTCTCTCATGAGCATCACAATTCCTAAAGGTGTTACATCGATTGGAAGTGATGTGTTTCAATATTCTACTTCGTTAGAAAATATTTTTGTTGAAGAAGATAATGAGATGTTTACCCATGTAAGGGGAGTGCTTTTTAATAAAAAGAAAAAAAGTATTGTGAAGTATCCTTCTGGTAATACAAACACTCACTATTCATTGCTACCTGGCATAACACATATAGAAGAAGATGCTTTTTATGAGGCTGAACACCTTGTGAGTATTTCAATTCCAGAGAGTGTGAGATCAATTGGAAAATCTGCTTTTGTGTGGTGCACATCGCTAAAGAATATTACAATTCCTAAGAATGTTGCATATATTGGGGAGGAAGCTTTTCGCTCATGTGATTCTTTAGAATACATAGAGGTTGATAAGAAAAACACAACCTATATCCACATTGATGGTGTCCTTTTTAATTCAATTGAAAAAAGCCTCGTAAGGTATCCTTCTAATAAGAAAGATACTTCCTATAGAGTCCCTCATGGAATAATTGCTACTGAAGTTCATTCTTTTAATAGATCAAAATATCTTAAGGAGGTCACTTTTTTACCTACTGTCACCTCATTAGGAAACGGCTCTTTTTATCAATGTACTTCTTTAGAACATGTTGTTTTGCCACAGGAGTTGACTTCAATCCCAAGAGGTTTATTTGCTGAATGTAGTTCGCTTACACATATTACTATACCCAACAATGTGACAAGTATTGGATCATTAGCTTTTTTGAACTGCTCCTCTTTAGAAAATATTGTGATACCTGATAAAGTGACCACTATTGGTACCTACGCATTATCTTCATGCTCATCCCTTGAAACAATAGATATCCCAATAAGTGTTATAGAGATTGGGGAGGGAGCCTTTTTCGATAGTCTCTACCTAAAAGCAATTAATGTGATAGAGAACAGTTATGCTCACGAATATCTAAAAAATAGTGAGTATGCCCATCTCGTGAATTATCAACCAAGCTGGCTATTGTAAGATACTACTACCCCATATTGCTCTTAACTCTATTATTTATTGATAATAGAGTTAAGTTGAGGTATTAACATATTGTCAATTTTTCACTACAATATAGATTAAGTTATTTAAAATTCATCAAAATTAAGAGGAAGTACTTCACTATGGAACAAAAAATTGTCATGTCTAAAAAGGGCCTTATTGTCCCCTCCTTTCCAACTATTCCCTACATAGAGGGTGATGGGATTGGAAGTGATATCTGGAAAGCTGCAGTAAGAGTATTTGATGCTGCTATTGAAAAAGCATATCATGGTGAAAGAAAGATTATGTGGAAGGAAATTCTTGCAGGAGAGAAAGCATTTTCTGCTACAGGAGAATGGCTTCCTAAAGAGAGTGAAGATGCCTTACGAGAATACCTTGTTGGTATAAAAGGACCTCTAACCACTCCAGTGGGTGGAGGCTTTAGATCCTTGAACGTTACAATTAGACAAAAGTTAGATCTTTATGTGTGCCTAAGACCAGTAAAGTACTATATGGGAATTCCTTCTCCCGTAAAAAGACCAGAAGATATTGATATGGTAGTCTTTAGAGAGAACACAGAAGATGTATATGCTGGCTATGAACTAAAAATGGGAGAAGATAAGACAAAAGCATTAATAGGACACCTATCTAAAGAGCTCGGGTGGGATATTAAAGAAGATAGTGGTATCGGCATTAAACCAACAAGTGAGTCTGGATCAAAACGCCTTATCAGAGCTGCAATCAAATATGCAATAGAGCACAAAAGAGAGTCTGTAACACTTGTTCATAAAGGTAACATTATGAAATATACTGAAGGGGCTTTTAGAGAGTGGGGCTACGAACTCGCTAAAGAAGAATTTGGTGAATACACAGTTACTTGGGATGACCTTGTTGATGGAAAAGTACCTGAAGGAAAAATTCTTATTAAAGATGTCATCGCTGATGCTTTCTTGCAACAAATTCTCACTCGCCCTAAAGAATATGGAGTAATTGCAACAATGAACTTAAATGGTGATTATATTTCTGATGCACTCGCTGCCCAAGTTGGAGGCATTGGTATAGCACCGGGAGCTAACATCAACTATATAACAGGGAATGCTGTTTTTGAAGCAACTCATGGAACAGCACCTAAGTATGCAAACCTTGATAAAGTAAATCCAAGTTCAGTTATCCTTAGTGGCGTGATGATGCTTGAGTATATGGGGTGGGATGAAGCGGCCACACTCATCGACAAGGGCGTTACTGGAGCTATTCAAGATAAACAAGTCACATATGATTTTGCTCGCCTTATGGATGGGTCAACAGAAGTGTCAACAAGTGCCTTTGGAGATGCAATCATTGCCCATATGTAACATGAACTAATGAGAAAATAGCGAAAAAAGAGGAGGAGAGAGGGGGGTGTGTAAACGCCAGATGATACTCATAGGCATCTCTCCTTCATGTGATACGTACGACGCGCTCCCTAAGAAATAATAGGGGGCTGTTTTATTGTATTCATCAAACTTCTCTTTTCTTGCAAATAAGAGAATTTCATGCCCCTTTCTTTCGTGAGTGATATAACGAATGCCTGCCTTACTTTTTTCTTTTGTCGTACTTTGACTTTGCCAGTGAAAAAGGGTATCTGTTATTGCATAATCTTCATAGTTTGTTGTTTCACTGTAGTGACAGGGGTCTTTATCTGTGGTAATTAAAAATAGATCAGTGTGAATATCTTTTGCGTGGTAAACCCCTTCTCTCATAGTCGATGGGCGATAGTTCCCTACTGATGCCATTATCTGGTCTCTTGAATACATTCCATGAACATCGAGTGGGGAGTCAGAATATCTAGAGGTATAGGGGTATGTGTACTGTTTTACATGCCTAAGGAGATATCTGAAGAGATAGATCATTTCTTGTACTAGGTATGGTTGTTCTAGTAACTCTTTGTGAAGAAGTGAGTAATCTTCTGATGCCTTATGAGAATAAGCAAAGGCAAGGAGCATGAGATATTTTTTCTCTTTCTGAGAAGCAGCTTCTACACTAAATAGGTTGATAGAAGAAAGATAGTCGATGAAAAAAGAGATAATACGTTTTGAGTTAAGGTGGCTAAGACGATAGAGTATCATCCCTTTACCATTATCTTTTGTATGATGAATAATCTGATAAAAAGCTCTATTTCCTCTATATATGTGCTTGGGCGTAAGATCACTATACTCCAGAAAGGATGCAACATCATATTTCTCTTCTCTCTGATTAGCCCAATTCCTTATAGCACTACTTATTGCAGAAGTTGAGCTATATCCTTTTTGTATATTCTGTAGCACATAATTTCTTGAAATAGGGTCTAAGTTGATATAACACCCTTTTGGAACATAATTAAAACCTGTTTGAACTTGAGAGGCCACACTCTCTTTAGTTGTATCAATAATTGCACTAAATTTATTATCATAACGGAAATTTTTATGGGCATTTCCAATAAAATCGAGGACTGTGACACACTCCTTCCCGTCAGCTTTTCTTAAGCCACGCCCAAGTTGCTGTAAGAAAATAGTGAGTGAGTTAGTGGGACGTAGAAACAAAAGAGTATTTACATGTGGGATATCAACTCCTTCATTAAATACATCAACAGTACAAATGCATCGTGCTCTTTTTCCACTTATCAACCAATTCCTTGCATCAACCCTCTCTTTGTGCTCTGTTGTACCACTAATCACCTTTGCCTCTATCCCTTTGGATTGTAAAAAGTTTGCCATAAAGATGGCATGTTTTACAGTCACACAAAAAGCGAGTGCTTTTACATCATCCATATCACTTGAGAATTCAACAAGGGATGAGTAGACTAAGTTAGCTCTATTATGTGCAACTACCTTATCTTGTGTAAAAAGAGTGGTAAGTTCCCCCTCATCATATCCTCCATGAGTCCATGTGATATCTTGATAATTTGTGTAGGTATCAGCAACTCCAAAATAATGAAATACAGATAACATATCACGCTCAATAGCTTCCGCGAGACGAATCTCTGCTGAAATGGTGTTATCAAAGTAGGAGAGGATATCTTGATTGTCATGCCTTTCAGGGGTTGCTGTAAGACCCAAAAGGTATGTAGGGGTGAAGTAATCACAAATCCTCTTATAGCTTTTTGCAGCTATATGGTGTGATTCATCAATAATAATCATATCATAAAAATCTTTTTCTATCTCTTTTTCTATAAGCTTGGTACTCACTGAGCGAACTGATGCAAAAAGAAAGTCATAATTATCTGCATCTTGTTTTGCATTGCACAATTGACCAAAATAGCCATCTTCTAATATTTGTCTAAAAGTAAATATGCTTTGTAACAAAATCTCTTCTCGGTGAGCAACAAATAAGAGTCTAAAGGGACCCTCTTTTGTATGCTCTTTTCGCAATCTTTCATAATCAAAAGCGGCAATAACTGTCTTTCCTGTTCCAGTAGCGGCAACGATGAGATTTTTATACCTATTATTTACATTTCTTTCATAGGTAAGTAGGTCTAACATCTCTTTTTGATAATTATATGGGGCTATTTTGAAAAAATAGGGGGTATGAGATGGATCTATCTTACCTCGCTCACTATTAATAGCAGATGTAAGGCGTTTTTGATCAGCTTCTTTATATAGGATAAAATTAGAATCATTGAGATAGGAAGAGAAGGTGAGGACTATTTTTTTATATGTTTCAGGTAGTTCATGCTGTGTAATCTTTATATTCCATTCAAGACCGCTAGTGATTGCACTCATTGAGAGATTAGATGAGCCAACATATGCAGTGCTAAATTTACTGTTACGATTAAAAATATAGGCTTTAGCATGAACTCTTGTGTTCTTCGTATCATATGAGACATAGATTTCAGCATTAAGAAGTTTGCTAAACTCTTCAATTGCTTTTACATCTGTTGCTCCCATGTAGGTTGTGGTAATAAGACGGATTTTTACTCCCCTGTTTGCTGCAGTTTTTAATGCTGGTAGTATTTTTCTTAATCCACTAAATTTTACAAAAGAGATGAGAAAGTCGATTGAATCAGCTGTCGCAATTTCATGATTAAACTCTCTATCTAAAGATGGTTCATCTTTATCCCCAGTAAAGAGCACTGACTTCGAGATGCCAGAAGAGGGGAAGATGGGCTTTTCTCTATATAGATGGCTGCTTTTAATATAGTTTAATTTCGCAACTGGTTTAACTAATGTTGTTTCAGTTGCCCCATATTCATGTAAAAGGTCGAGTATTTTGTCAGTGAGTTCTGCCTGTTTAGTTGGTTGTTTTGTGGTACGAAGGCTTCTCATCACTTTTTCTATATATTTGTGTAAGTACATCGGCAATAGTGAGGTAGCTTCATATGCATCTATTTCACTTAATCCAGCAATCTTAGCGAGAACTTTTATCTCTTCTTCTATTGAGCTGTCGATTATTTGTTCATATATTCCACTTGTAAGCATATATAGCAGCATATCATATAGATGGCATAATACCAGGAAAATATAATATGCTCCGATGTTCAATAAATTACCCGTATGTGCAACTAATTTACCCACACTTGCGTACTGTAGTCTGTCATGGGTAATGGTAATAATTTGTATTATTCATATTTCACACTCGTAAAAGGTGTCAGATGGTGAGAGTCGAAATAAGAGCGAGATAGATATTATTTCTATTGTCATGCTTGTATGCTCTTAAATAGACATCTTACATTATTTATTTGCTATTAGTTGTGCCACACTTAGTAAATGTAGCACAATATACACTTTGACATAGGCTTTGAAGTGACATGTGTGCATAGATTGTCCTATTCTTCTAACTTCTACCACTACATGTTACAAATTCTACTCTTATTATGGTCAAACTTTTTGTATCAACTATTATACACAATTTTCCTTTTTCCCTGTACTATTTGTCTTTTTACATCAACTTTTTTCAAAAAATCTTCTGAAAAAGTAGAAATGGCCTAAGTGCAAAAAATTACCCTCATGAGTTAATAAATTACCCTTAATCTATAGTAGCACTCTGTCACCTCTTTATTTTGTTGAGTTATAGTGGTTAAAATTATCACTATCTTTATGTCAGATGGTGTGTGTGGTGATTAATACCTTTGTTGTTGCTATATTGGATAACTGTACTGTATACAGTGATATAGCAATATATATAACATGTAATATAGCTACATGATGTGACAAACTGCCTCTTATTGGGTGTTTTTACTATATGACATATTGCTTGAGCTGACATGTGTGCATAGATAGGACTAATTTCCTAACTTCTACCATAACATGTTGCATTTTTTTATCCTATTGTGGAGTAAGTTGGTGATAATTGAATCGTCATCAAGATAATAAGGATGTAATAGAAGCAACATAGATTTCGTGTAGAGGTCTCTATGCTTTTAATCTCTATTATTCTATTCAAGGTTTTATACCTTTAAAAGTGAACTCATTACATATTTATCTTGAAAATATGATAAGAGTACAGAATGTAGCAGAAGTTTGAAATATTACCCTTATAAGCAAAATAATTACCCTTAAGCTCATATATATCTCTGACATTAGTTTGTATAAGCTTTTTTATGAGTAATTATTATGGTAGATGTTGACAGATATAATTCTACTGTATAAAAAGAATATATATCTCAATATTGTATTACTTTTGCTGCTATTATATATAGATAGATATGTAACTCACTCGTAATTGATCTCGTATTATCTGATAGTTTTCGCTCTCTATTATGGCTAAAACATCTTACATTTCAAAGCCTTTGACATTAGTAAAAGGTGGGACAAATAAACTGAACTTCTTACTCACCTTTGATGGTGTGGGAGGGGAGAAAGAGATACTTCTTACAAAGAGGGGGAAGAGACACATAGAAGTTCTTTTGTTTGATTTTCTTATTCTATCTCCCTATCACTATATTTTACAAAGGGTCCATAGCTCAATTCTTTTGGGTATTTTTCTTCATTGAGGATAAATTTATCTCTTACAGCCTCGTGTAAGTTAATATCTAGAATTGATGAGAGACGACATAAATAGATAAGTACATCTGCAATTTCTTCTTTAATCCCTTTCATTAACCTTTTATCTTCTTTCACCTTTTCACTACTTTCATTATCTTTCCATTGAAAACGTTCTAGAAGCTCACTCGATTCTATACTTAGTGCTATTGAGAGGTGCTTTGGAGTGTGGTAGTGAGACCACTTTCTCTCTTTTGCAAAATTAAGCAGCATCTCATTTATTTCTTCAACATTAATACTATTCATTCTTTTTATCCCCTTTATCTGTGTTATAATTTTAGCTTGTCTGTGTTATACCATCTTGGGAGTGTACCATGTCTATCTTATCTACTAAAAGTAAAAAAGAGCAATTTCTCACGAGATTAATGTATATCTATATAATCCTATGTCTTGTTTTTGCATCCCTTAATTATGCTGTTGCTCCAAAGGTAAGCCCTCAATTAAGGGTCATTATTACTTCAGCGTGGCATGTGTATGAGAATGGGTTTAAGGTTTTGTTAATCATTGTCACTTCTTTACTGACAATATCGATTGTGAAGGATCAAAACAGGAGCTCTATGAGAAAAAGAAATCTTATTGCTTTGACAATAAGTGCCCTTATTCTCCACATTATTCTTCCAGCACTGTTAGATAATCAAGAACTATATTTTTTTAGTATGCCTCTGCCGTGGTCTACAATGCCCTTAAGGCTGCTCGATACCAATAGTGACTATTACCAAAAGAGCTTAAGAAGTATTGGCAGTGAGGGGATAGGGTATATATTACTATTCACAGGAGTATTAACAACTATAATACTTATTGGAACTCTTATAAAAGGGAGAAGGTGGCAATGCTCCTCTTTGTGCATGTTTAATGGATTTGCAGGTGAAATATTTTCTTTTGCCTCTCCTATGAAGAAACAGAGTAGGGCAAGTAGATTAAAGAACTTCAGATGGATCTATCTTGCAGTTGCTTTATTTTTTATGTTCTATTCAATGTTCGCTTTGAGCAGTGAGTCGATAGGAAAGCATCGAGAAGTTATGGCATCTATTGAAGTTATTAAATACTTGGTGTTTGAGCTCTTTTTCATGATGTTTTGTTGGGTCGCTATACATCCAAGAGGGTATTGTTATGTATGTCCTGTTGGCACCACTTTATCAGTAGTGAGTAAAGTTACACATCAAAGAATTGTTACTCATGAAACACGTTGTATTAGTTGTAATAAGTGTAATGATGTGTGTCCTATGAATATTGACATCGCCTGCGCTGCTAAAGATGGCATAGCGGTTAGTGATTCTATGTGTGTAGGATGTGGTCATTGTGTAGACATTTGCCCGATGCAAACCCTACGCTACACTACAGATGTGTTAGAAAAGATACGATTACAAAAGAGCAATAATTGATTGTAGCTTTTCATTAGTCACTTCTCCAGTGGCATATCCTTTTACAGCTCCTTTGTTATCAACTACGACAACAGTTGCACTGTTTGAAAAGGGGAGTCCTGCTTTTGTTGCAAATGATGCTGCATCATCAACAAAAAGAACTGCAACTTTATCATCATCCACAAACCCTTTGTATGTTTCTCCAAGCCCTTTTCTAATAAAACCTTTTACAAACCCTGGGGGATCTTCAATAACTGGAAGATGGTAAATATTCACACCCTGAGGAAAAGAGGGGTGAGTTACTAAGGATTTATGCCAAGTGAGTAAGTGTTGCTGCTGAGTTTCTCCCCCTTCTCTTGAGTCACTAAGGACAAAGGCAAATATAGTTTTTCTTGAAGAGAGAATATCTTTTGGAAACTCTATTTTATCTTTGCCACTTGTTCTTGCATCTACTTTTTCAAATGTTGCACTAAAAAGTGGAGTTAAAACAATAGTAACAAGTATCATAGCAAATATCTTTTTCATATTATTCACATTCCTTATCATATGTGTTTTAAATATAGCCAATGGTGTGGGATAAGTAAATAAAAAAAGAGGGGAATAATTCCCCCCTTATTGATGCACAATGTATTGTTGGTTTAACTCTCGGGTTATAGAGAACGTAGTGCTTGATCAAGATCTTCTATAATATCTTCTACATCTTCAATTCCAACGGAGAAACGAATAAAGTCTTCACTAATACCAGCATCTTTCAATTGTTGTGCTGTGAGTTGTCTGTGAGTAGTACTCGCTGGGTGTAAGACACTTGTTCTAGCATCAGCTACATGAACTACGATGGATGCAAGACGAAGTGCATCCATACACTTCATTGCTTTCTCTTTTCCACCCTTGACTCCAAAGGAGACAACACCACTTGAGTATCCTTTATCTAAGTATTTTTGAGCTAATGAGTAGTTTTTATCAGATGAGAGACCAGGGTATGTTACCCAACTCACCTTTTCATGAGTGCTAAGAAACTTTGCAACTTTAAGGGCATTTTCACTGTGTCGTATAATACGAAGGGCGAGGGTTTCAAGTCCTAGATTCAATAAAAACGCACTTAAGGGTTGAGGAGATGACCCTAAGTCTCTCATGAGCTGCACTCTTGCTTTTACTATAAAAGCAGCATTACCAAATTGCTCAACATACTTTATACCATGGTAAGAAGGGTCACTCTCTGTAAGCTCGGGATACTTATTTGATGCTGCCCAATCGAAAGTTCCCCCATCAACAATCACACCACCAACTACAGTTGCATGACCATCCATATATTTGCTACTTGAGTGAATGATTACATCAGCCCCTTTTTCTATAGGGCGACACAGAATTGGGGTCGCAAAGGTGTTATCAACAAAAAGAGGTACTTGATGATTGTGAGCAATAGCACTAAAGCGTGAAATATCTAAAACATCGAGGGAAGGATTCGCAATTGTTTCTGCAAAAACTAAGCGAGTATTATCATCAAAATAAGAGCCAATTTCTTCATCACTCATTGATGGGCTCACAAATCGTGCTTCAATGCCCATTTTTTTAAATGTGACTGAGAACAAATTCGTTGTTCCCCCATAAAGATTAGATAAACAGACTATATTTTGACCACTACTAGTAATATTTAATACAGCAATTAAAGAAGCCGCCTGCCCACTAGAAGTGCACATTGCTCCAACTCCACCCTCTAAGTCGTTAATCTTATCTTCAACATACGCAACAGTTGGATTAGAGATGCGAGTATACATGTGACCCGCTGCAGAGAGGTCAAAAAGAGATGCTAGATGATCTCCACTATCATATTTATAGGTAGTTCCTTGAAAAATAGGAAGCGTTCTTAGCTCTCCATTTCCAGGGATATATCCTGATTGTATACATTTAGTTCCACTTTTATAGTTACTCATAGACACTCCTTCTTTGTTAACAAAAGTATGGTAAATGTAATAAATAGCATGAATATTTATATTTAATCAATGAGGTGGAAAGTCTCTTACCCACATAACCCTTTGAGCATATGATGACTATGTGAAAATAGATGTTTCACTATGCATCTTAATTCGAATAGAGAAGCAGGACTTGGTTTATGAACACAACAAGAGTCTAAATAAGTCTAATTATTCACAAAAACAGCCATTGCCTCTTTGAGAAGTTCAATCTTTTTGTTAATAGTATTAACATTTTTATTGATGAGGACAATATCACGAGCTAGATCAATAAAGTCATCACTAGAGTCATACCCAGCAAGAATAACAAGTTCATCAAGGTCACTATCAAGTTTTGTAAACTGCTCTTGAAGAACTCTTAACTCTTGTTGAAGGATGTTCTTCTCATTCTGTAGCCTCTTAAATGCTGTATTTAATGAAGCATTCTCTTTTTTTGCTTCATCAATCTCTCCCTTTAGTAGATTAATACTCTCTTTAGTTTGTTGTTGATGGGTACTGAACTCTTCAACACCAACACTTGAAGTACAAGAGATTACCACAATGGCTATAGCTGCTAAAAGTATTACGAATAAGGCATTTTTCTTTATCATACTTCATCCCTCCTCTTAATATATACAGTATTATGTATCTATAGCCCTTAAAAATATAATCTATTATAAACTATATACATAGCTAATGGTATTTTTTTTATTTTGCAGTAATTATGGTATGTACACATAGGAGAAAACCCTCACAAAAAGTTTTCCTATATGATTTATCATACTTTTTAAAATTACTATAAAAGATACTTTTTAGGATGTTTTTAAAGATAGGATGTTTCATATTTTACATTTTTTCCCGTTTTTCTTATCTCAAACAGTTACCGAAAGCACATTTTTATTGCTATCTTAAGTAATAGGATAAAAGGAATGTATAGTCTTTAGGTACATGCCAATTGAATTACTTACTTTCTAGTAAGAGCAGAAAAGATAAGAAATTTCCTTTTATACTATGTAAAGAGAGGAAATATATGCAAAAAGGTTCATCAACCATTATAGCACTAAAAGATGTGTATAAAATGTATCCACTAGGTAAAACAGAGGTGCATGCAGTAAACGGAGTAAGTGCTAATATTACAAAAGGCGATTTCATTAGTATCGCTGGTCCCTCCGGTTCAGGAAAATCTACACTTCTTAATATGATTGGGTGTATAGACACCCCTACAAAAGGAACTGTTGAAATAAATGGTAAGAGTACTACTGGATTAAAAGATGACGAAATTACCCGTTTACGCCATAAAACTCTAGGCTTTATCTTTCAAAGCTTCAACCTCATCCCCGTATTAAACGTCTTTGAAAATATTGAATTTCCCCTTTTACTCGATAAAAAGAGTAAAGGGTCTGCTAAAGAGAGAAAAGAGTGGATTGAGTATTTAATCCAAGAAGTTGGCCTTGATAAATGGAGTAAACACAAACCTATGGAACTTAGTGGTGGCCAGCGTCAAAGAGTTGCAATAGCAAGAGCTCTTGTCACAAAACCCCTTATCGTTCTAGCTGATGAGCCAACTGCAAACCTCGACTCAGTAACAGGGGAAGCAATCATCGAGCTCATGAAGAAAATGAATACTGAAGTGGGTACCACCTTTATATTTAGCACCCACGATCAATCCATTGTTGACATTGCAGACCACGTTATTCGCCTAAAAGATGGACTCGTTATAGAAAATAAACGAAAGAAGAAGGAAAAGTAGATGCTTAGTGTATTAATTCGAATTGCTATTCGTAATTTACGTCTTCATCTTACTAAAACCCTCATTATTGGCTCCCTCATTATGTTAGGAATTGCAATTCTTGTGATAGGAAACTCCTTCATGGATACTATTAAAGCTGGAATTGAGAAAAACTATACAGAAAATTACACGGGAGACCTTTTTATAGTAAATAATAGAGTTGAAGAAGTATCCCTCATTTTCTCATCAGACGCGATGAGTAAAGGGCCTCGTAGTGTGCCCTCCTTTGAAAGAGTATCTGAAATTATTCATTCTAATGATAAAGTAAAAGAGACAACCGGTCAGCTCAATGGACTCTCTCGAGCAACTAGTGGGGAACTTGGTGAAGCCTTCATGGTCTTGTTTGGCGTAAATCCAACTTCATACACCCAGATGTTTCCAACTGGTGTAAATATTACAAAAGGTTCTTTTCTTGATGAAGATGGCTCTGCTGGAATAGTTATTTCCAAAGTTGTCGCTGATCAATTTGCTTCTTCTATGGGAAAGGAGATAGAAATTGGGGATATGATTGTTCTCACTACCATTAATACAGTGAGTGGAACAAAAATTAGAGAAGTCCCCCTTAAAGGAATTCATGACTATGGAGATGCCTCTTTTGACTTGCAACTCATTAGTTTTATCGATGAAAATACGTTAAGAATTATGAATGGAATGCTCGCAAATACTGCTGTGTCCCTTAATTTAAGTGATGATGAACAAGGTATCTTGGGGGATGTGAGTGAAGATGATTTGTTTGGCTCAGATGAAGATTCTCTTTTTGGAGATGATTTTATCACAACTACAAGTACTAATGAGCCAACATTAGATGGTATAGATGACTATCTAACAGTACTAGGAGATACAAGTGAACGTGATATTGCCCTTGAAGTTGATCCCACTGCCTGGAATTACCTTCTTGTTAAACTAAATAATTCTAGTGATACAAAAAGAGTTGTGAATGAGTTTAATAAACAATTTGAAAAAGAGGGGATAGAAGCAACAGCATATGAGTGGATTAAAGGAGCTGGTTTAAGTGCTCAACTCGCTAATACTTTAAGCATAGTGTTTAATGTCCTTATCTTTATTATTGCAATAGTTGCTGTCATTATTATTATGAATACCCTTGTGATCTCCGTCTCTGAGAGGTTTGGAGAAATTGGAACTATGAGGGCAATAGGGGCTAAAAAGAATTTTGTGCGACAGATGATTACCTTAGAGACGATGATAATAACCCTCACTTTTGGACTTCTTGGTGTAATAGTTGGAATTATTGTTATCCTCATATTTAGAATTGTTGGAATAGAAGCAACTAACCAATTCTTACAACTTCTATTAGGAGGTTCTATCTTTAGGCCATCGGTATCAGTAAGTGCAATATTCTCTTCAGTAATTGCAATTACTCTTGTAGGTATTATTGCTTCTTTATACCCAGTGAGCATTGCACTGAAAGTTTCACCACTTGAAGCAATGAATAAAGGGTAGGGTGGAAATATGAACAATATTATAAAAATTGCATATAGAAATGTAAGTAGACAAAAACGAAGAAGTAATTTATTAGGACTCGCCATTGCCTTCGGTGTAATGATGATAGTCTTAGTAAATGGATTATCTCAAGGCCTAGTTGTAAATACTATGACTAATTTTGAATCAATTCTTGGAGGGCATGTCTATATTACTGGAAATGTCTTACTTGATAATAAGAAAATCTCCTCTCGTATTGAAAACCCTGAAGTTGTTGATAAAGTGCTTCCTTCCATCAGTGAGTATGTAAGGGATTATCAAAAGAGGAGTGGCATTGATGGACGGTTTATCTTTAGATCAAATGTTTCCACTGAAAATATCCAAGGAGTGAACTTTAATCAAGAAACAGAACTTTTATCTACCTTAAAGATAGTGAATGGAAGTATAGCTGACCTAGATAAAGAGAATGCCATTATTATTCCAGACAAAGTTGCCTCTGAATTGGGTGTGGTAGTTGGAGAAGAGCTCCTTGTAAGCTTTGAAACAGTGACAGGGCAGGCAAACGTTGGTTCATTTATTGTAGTTGCTACAACTGATGATATGTCGATGATGGGATTTTCTTACTCATATGCTCATCTTGAATATGTAAACTCCCTTATTGGATTAGAAATAGATGAGTATCAATACCTTAATTTGTTTTTATATAGCTTGAACTCAATTCCAAAAGTTCAATCTTTATTAGAAAAAGGGATTGAAGAATTAGGATATTCATTAAAACCAAAAATTGATTCAAACGACCCAAGTGAAAGAATGAAGATGATGTTTTCCTCTGCTGTTGATGAAGAGCCGTGGAGTGAGACTCGGTTTGAAGTGACGACTCTTAATGATTTTATGGATGCTGTTACTCAAGTCCTCGCTATTTTAAATGGAATTGCTTTAGGTGTATTTCTTATTATGTTAGTAATTACTATGGTTGGCCTTATTAACACCTTTCATATGATTATGATAGAACGCGTCCAAGAAATTGGAACGATGAGAGCAGTTGGGATGCGTAAGCGGGATGTTTCTAGGCAATTTATATTAGAAGGAGTAATTTTAGTCTTACGAGGTGCTTTCTTTGGTCTTATTGCAGCTTTTGTTGTTACCTTCATCCTTTCCCTCATTAGCTTCCCCCTAGACTCTAACTTTGCCTTTATTATGAATAAGGGACATATTAGTGTTGTGATACAACCACTTTCTGTATTATTAGTTGTTGGAATTGTCACTATTATTACGATAATTGCAGTTGCAGGACCTGCAAGAAAAGCGGCTAAACTCTCTCCTGCTGATGCTCTTAGAGCATAGATATAAGGAAATAATATGAAAAAAATAGTACTAACTTTACTTATTCTTACACTCATTGTCCCACTTTTTGCAATTTCTGTAAGTGATGGGCCTGAGTTGTTAAGAAAAATTGATAAAAACACAAACTTTGAAGGAGTTGACTTAACAGCTCTCATGACTTTCATTAGTGAAGACCCCACAGATGGAATCGAGAAGAGCAAGGTGCTTCAATTTAGATCAGACGATGATGATAAATTTCTCCTACTTATACAAGAACCTGCCACAAAGCAAGGACAAGGGTATTTGATGATTGATGATAACCTTTGGTTTTATGATCCTCAAAGTAGAAAGTTTAGCCACACTTCTTTAAAAGAACAATTTAATGATAGTGATGCAAATAACTCTGACTTTAATGAGAGTTCTTTAAGTGAGGATTATAAGGTTGTTGCTATTAATGAAGAAAAATTAGGAAAGTTTGATGTCTATAAAATAGAAATAGAGGCAAACAATAATGAAGTTACTTATCCTAAACAGATACTCTTTGTAACACGAAATTCTCTATTAGTGCTTAAATCAGAGGATTATAGTGCAAGTAACCGCCTCCTTAGAACTTCGTATTACCCCTCCTATACTCAAGCTGGCTCCTCTTTTATCCCCAATAAGATGATCTTTGTTGATAACCTTGTTCAAGGGAAAAAAACTACTATCACAGTAAGTGATATCTCAGTAAAAGAAATACCAGACTCTATATTTACGAAGTCCTATGTAGAGAGGGTAAATAACTAATGAAAACAAGTATAACAAAATTATTATTAATCATACTTTCTCTTATGCTCATGATACTTCATCCCATCACAGCTGATTCTATGGATGATGAGCTTTTTGGTTCAAGTATGGAAGAAGAGTTATTTGGTTCAAATGAGAATTCTTTTGAAGATGATCTATTTGGCTCCACTGCAGATGAAGACTTATTTGGATCATCAACCGAAGATGATTTATTTAAAGAAAGCTCTGAAGATTCCTTTATCACACAGGTACAAGAGACCGAAAAGAGTCTAGACACACTCCTACTCACCCAAAGTGAAGGAGTGAGAGTAGGAGGATCTTTAACCTTTAAAGGAAGCCCAGGGTTTACGTGGATTCCAACCACAGAAGAGGTTAACGCTACCTTTAGTGGTTCATTAGATTCTAAGCTCTTTATTGATGCAAGAATGAACAAAGACACTAGGTTCTATGGCTCTTTTGGGATTATGTATCCATTTGTAGCACAAGGAACAAAACCAACTGAACCAAGTTATTCATTAAAAGAACTCTTTGCAGATATTACCTATAACGACTCACTCTTTTTTAGAGTAGGAAAACAAACAATTAATTGGGGTGTCGGCTTCTTCTTTAGCCCAGCAGATTTACTTAACCTTAGTGACATTGACCCCCTTAATACTTCAAAGGAATTGGACGGTCCAATAGCAATTAGGATGAATGCACCAATTGGCATCGATAACCTCTATGCCTATATTATCTCCCCACCCACCTTAAAAGATGCATCAGATTTAGCATATGCTGTAAAGGTAGAGAAAGTAATCAACAAAACAGAAGTTGGCTTTGGTGCCTACTACCGATATGATAACCCCCCAGCTGCTATGAT
>CAYVRR010000044.1:0-15873 GCA_964453215.1 uncultured Spirochaetaceae bacterium
GCCCAGAAGGACTTGAACCTTCGACCCACGGATTATGAGTCCGTTGCTCTAACCAACTGAGCTATAGGCCCGACAGATTGTGATAATAAGGATAATTGGGGAGTGTGTCAATAAGTTCATCTTTATTGTGGTGGAAGAGATGCCTTTATAAGGGGTTGAGTGAATCCTAATTCTTCTAAAATTCCTAAGGTGTGCTCTTTTTTATCTTCTTCTACATATCTAATACTGAGTCGTAGAAGGGATGAAGGTGTGAGTTCTACGAGAGGGTAATAGCCTAAATTCCAAAGTTTTAGATAGTTCTCATACACTTTTTCTCTATTACTAAATGCACCAAGTTGTATGGTGTACCAAGAAGTATCCCCTAATCGTAAGTATTTAGTTTCTGGAATTTCTGGCTCGCTTATTATGGTGAGTTCTACTTGTGCTATTCCCGATGTGTACATCCCTAATTCTTTAGCACTTTTAGGGGTAATATCAATAATTCTACCCTCCACAAAAGGGCCTCTATCATTAATTCTAACTATAGTTTTTTTGTTGTTTTCTTTGTTGAGTACTTCAACTATTGTTCCAAAGGTCAGTGTTTTATGAGCAGCATTATGAGTATTCTCATCATATATTTCTCCATTAGCAGTTAGCGCATGTGGTACATCACTCACATACCATGAGGCAATCCCTGTTTCACTAAATAGACAGGTTGTAAGCAATATGAATATGGATGTGAATAGAACTCTCTTTTTCATATATCACAGTATAGACTATAAATGGGGTTTTGCTAAGATATTGCTTTAAATACTTCACTTCGCTATAATCCGGCTCATGAGTAATCAAAGCAAATCGTTTCATTGGGCGGATATTTACGCAGATAAAATTGTAAGAGAAAAGGGTGAAAAAGAGGTCTACACATGTGCTTCTGGAATCACCCCCTCAGGAACTGTACACATTGGAAACTTCAGAGAGATGATCTCTGTAGACCTTGTAGTGCGCGCACTTAGAGATAAAGGAAAACAAGTTCGTTTTATCTACTCTTGGGATGACTATGATGTATTTAGAAAAGTCCCAAAGAATATGAAAAACCCTGAACTGTTGGAAACCTATTTAAGAAAACCAATTACATCTGTTCCCGATACTAACGGTGAATGGGATAACTACGCTATGGCGAATGAAAAAGCTGTTGAAGCACTCTTACCTGTAGTTGGAATAGTTCCAGAATATCTTCATCAAGCATCTCGTTACCAAAATGGAACCTACGCAAGTGGAATGAAAAGAGCCTTAGAGAAGAAAGAAGAGATTAAAGAAATCTTAAATGCATTTAGAAGTGAACCTCTAGGAGATGATTGGTTCCCTGTCTCAGTTTTTAGTGGATTCACTGGAAAGGATACCACGACAGTTCTTTCGTGGGACGGAGAGTGGAACATTACTTATAGAGATGATGAAACTGGCCAAGAAGAAACTATTGATTTACGAGAAACAAAGATAGCAAAATTACCGTGGAGAATTGACTGGCCAATGAGATGGGCACATGAAGGAGTTGATTTTGAACCAGCAGGGAAAGATCACCACAGTGAAGGGGGCTCCTTTGACACCTCAAAAGATATTGTTCTCCTCTTTGATGGCACCCCTCCAGTTTCTTTCCAATACGACTTTATCAGTATCAAAGGGAGAGGTGGAAAAATCTCCTCATCAAGTGGAGAAGTTGTCTCCCTGCCTGATGTATTAGAAGTATATACTCCTGAAGTAACTCGTTACCTCTTCGCAGGAACTCGTCCTAACACAGAATTCTCAATCTCCTTTGACTTAGATGTCCTCAAAATATATGAAGATTATGATAGCTGCGAGAGAATTTATTTTGGACTTACTGAAGTAAATGAAAAAAGAAAAGATAAAGAGAGAAGAATTTATGAACTCTCTCAAGTTGATGGAATCCCCCCCTGCGCCTCTTATCAAATACCTTTTAGACATTTATGCAACCTTCTTCAGGTCTATGAAGGGGATGCTGCCGCCCTTATAGCATCTTTAGGAGATGTTCTTGTTGAACAAGAAGAGAGGCTTACCCAGCGTTGTGCCTGTGCATACAGATGGATTACTACCTTCTCCCCAGAAGACTTTAGATGGAATCTTGCTAAAGAGGGTGAAGAGCTCATCACTCTTAATGAAACACTCACTAAAGCAATCCATGAGTTAACTGAAGTTGTAAAAAAATTAGATGATTTTAGTGAAAAAGAGTTTAGTGAAGAAATTTACCGAATTGCTCACCTTTATGAAATTAATCCACCAGAGTTCTTTGCTGTGTGTTATCAGATACTGATACACAAAGAGAAAGGACCAAAACTTGCTGGATTTATTAAAACAATAGGGAAAGAGAAAGCTCTACCAATTTTAGAAAGATATTAATAGTAGTTACAGGAGGCGATGGAGGATATTATTCTTCTTTCGCCACTTATTAACAGCTTTTACTCGTAAATCGAGATGTAGCTGCATACCAGGGAAAATCTGTTTAATCTCTTTAAAAGAGGCTTGACGGATTTTTTTTATTCCCTCTCCCCCTTTACCTACAAGAATCCCTTTTTGACTCTCTTTTTCAACATTGATAGAAGCCCTTATCCAGATGCTGTTTTTTTCTCTATCATGTTCGATATCAACAATATCTACAAAGATTGCATGGGGAATCTCTTCAGTTACCCTCGTAATTGCTTTTTCCCTGATAATTTCAGCAATACGAAATTCAAGAGGCTGATCAGTGAACTCATCCATTCCATAAAGGAGTGGTCCTTCGGGAGCTAATGTATAGAGTTCAATTAATAACTCATCAACATGAGTATCCTTATCTGCTGAAATTGTTACAACAGGGCTTGTAGGGAAGTGGAGTGTAATGAAAGATTTTGTTTCTTCTAACTCTTGAGGTTTTGCAATATCTTCTTTGTTTATAGCAATAACTACAGGAATTTTGCTTTGTTGAATAATTTCAACAATAGCAAGCTCTTCAGCCCCGCCTACTCTTTTTGCATCAATGATGTATAAAATCATATCTGCATCAATAATAGAGTTTCGAGTAGTCTCTTGAAGCTTAAGGTTCATTTTTTGATCATTGAGGTGGTATCCTGGGGTGTCGGTGAGGATGAGTTGACCCCTTGCATCTGTAAAAATCCCCCGTATTGCATTACGTGTTGTTTGAGGGGTTTTTGCAGTGATAGATATTTTTCTTTCACAAATCGTATTGACGAGTGTCGATTTTCCACTTGAGGGTCTACCAATTATTGATACTGTTGCGCATTTCATATATTGAACAATAGACTAGAAACACTAAAAAGGTAAACAGTTTGTTTGTTGCTATCAGATACTCTTTTCATTTGGTCGATTCATTTGCTATACTGTAAGGTATCTTATGTAACATAAAGGCAGAAAAAATGGCAGAAAATGATAAAAAAGATAATAATCAAATAAATGATGTCCCGCAGGATAAGTTTCTTCAAACACGATCTATAATGCTTACTGGAGAGATTAATAAAGAATCAGCTGAAAAAGTGATTAAGCAACTCCTTGTATTAGAGCATGAAAGTGAAGAGCCTATCAGGATGTATATTAACAGTCCTGGAGGGGATGTTGAAGCTGGACTCTCTATTTATGATATGGTTAGATTTATCAAAAATGAAGTCTACATGATTGGAATGGGCCTTGTTGCCTCAGCAGCAACCCTCGTTCTTCTTGCAGTAGATAGTAAATACCGTGTTGGCCTTCCTAATTCAACCTACCTCATTCACCAACCGATGAGTCGGATGCAGGGTGTTGCAACTGATGTCGAAATTTATGCAAAACAACTTGAAAAAACGAGAGATAGGCTAAACAACATATTAAGTGTACAAACAGGACAACCTCTAGAAGTTATCTCAAGAGATACAGATAGAGATTATTGGCTTGATGCAATTGGCGCATTAGAATATCACCTGATTGATAAAATAGTTCACAACAGAGAGGATCTTTAAGATTTTTGCAAGGATATAATAATGCTTAGTTTATCTGAGGTAATATATGGTATTAACTAAATACCTTTCTGACTCTGAAAAGAGAGAGGGGCAAAGATACCTATATCATTCAGAAGTATACAATGGTCTTGGCTTTAGCATGCTTGGAGATACTATTGTGTATATCCTTGCTGTTCAATTTAATGCAGGAAACCTTGCACTTGGGTATATCGCTTCTGCTATGTATATTGTGGGGGTGGTGTTGCCACTCATGGCAACCGTATTTCGCCATAAAAATGTTGTAAAAGTTCAAACCGTCACATGGTTATTAAGGGGGGTAGTATCATTAGGATATATTCCCCTTTTATGGATGAAAGGGGGTAGTGCAGTTGTCTTGTTACTTATTGTATATACCCTCTTTTGTTTAATGAGAATGTTAGGCATTGTCTTATACGATTACACCTTTAAAACTATTACCAGTAACAGAACACGGGGTAAAGTTATAGGAAATGCGAATGTAGCATTTCAATCCTCTACTATAGTTGCCAAATTTATCAACGTATTTGTTACCTCCATTCAAAGTCTTACAGGGGTGGTAGGTCTTGTTGGCCTACAGATGTTTGGGGTTCTAAACAATACGATTGCTTCTATCTATTTATCTAAAATTCCTTGTAGAGCAGTAATTGAATATAAGAAGGGGCGCAACTTATACGTTATATTCAAAGAGGCTATGAAAGATAGCATCACAAGGATGAGGTTGTTAGTCTATTGGGCGTATATGAGTGTGACTGTAATCATGGGAATGAGTATCGCATTCTTAACTCGTGAAGTAGCTATGCAATCTAATATACTCTTTCTCTATACGATAGGAATTAGTATTGCCGTAGTGATGGCTGGTAGTTTTTGTAAATTCTTCAGTGATCGCCTTGGTTCTCGCCCCCTCATTATAGCTAATGGAATAGCCCTTGTTGTCTCTCTCATATTTTGGATAATAATTCCAGCATCTTTTTCTACATATGGGTACTTTGTTTTAGGTTTTCTTACTAACTTTTTTCTTGCTGTAGTGAGTATCTTAATTAGACGACTTATTGCTTCTGTAATACCAGATGATGAGGGTGTTGGTTTTAACTCAATGACAAACTTTGTCATTGCCTTTTTAGCACTCTTTAGTGGTCTTAGTGGTGGAGCACTTGTCACCTTTGGCTCATCTATTACTCATGAAATACATCTTTTTTCTATCTCCTTAGGGAACTCCTACTTTCTTACCTTCACACTCGCTCTCATCTTCTCACTCCTTGCCCTCATCTTTACACTTAGCATGAAGGAGAAGGGGAGTTTATCAACAAAAGATGCAACTCAACTCATGTTCAGTGTTCATGGAATTAGAGCTTTTATCAACATTGATCGTCTTGAAAAAGCAACAGATCCGATTAAAAGAAAATCTTTGCTTTTAAGTTTAGGAAAAAATCTTACAGGAGTTGCAACAAGTGAAATTAGGTCAAACCTTGCAAACCCTTTTAGTAATGATAAGGCTGAGGTCATACGAGGTCTATTTGATCGACCTCGCGCATCTTTAGTGAATGAATTAGTTCAAGATGCTTTTTGCTTCGACTCATACACCCAGCTTGAATCTATCTTTGCTCTTGGAGCTCTTACCCATAATGAGAAAGCTGAGCAAGCCCTTGCCTATCTCATCGAAAATGGGAGCATGCTTGTGAAATCCACTGCAGCAAAATCTCTCGCTCGAGTAACACGAAGTAATCGGTATTTGCAAAAAGTGACTAATCTTTCAGATGCTTCTCAAACAATCTTAGAAGAGTTAAACTTTCTTATTGCAAGAAATATTATGGATAAAGAGGGCTCTTTCTTTAAAGAGTTGTTCTTATCTGCTAAAAAGGGAAAGAGTGCTCAATTTAGGCAAACACGGTATGCTATATTGGCATATTTTTTAGGATGTGTTCCCTCCCTTAGTGAGTTATATGAGCAAAAGAATCTCTTAAGTGAAGATTTTCTTATTGAGTTCTTGGATGAAGCGAGGGATGTGAGAGAGATTGAGCAGCAAAGAACTGCTATTGTAAGTGCATTTGAGCACAGAGAGTGGTCACGTATTTGGGCTATTAGTTTTCAAATGACTCGGTCTCTTACATTAGATAATACTCGATGGCAATATGTTCATGAAGCAATTAATGATGCGCAAACTATGCCACGAGCTCAAACAGATGGAGATGATGCCTTAGCTGTCCTCTATTTTGCCTATCAGGTAAAAAAGCGAAGTAAATAAAGAGCCTATTACGTATATATAGTATGATTAAACGCTCTCTCTTATTCATCGCATTATCTAGTTGTTTATGTGTAAGTTGTTCTTGCTCATTAGTAGATAAGGACTCCTCTTTAGAAGTAGTCATTATGAGTTATAATGTTGAACTCCTTTTTGATGATAATGATGATGGAGATGAGTACTCCCCATATACATTACAAGAGGGGTGGAGTACAGATTTATATCACCAGCGGCTTCGTAAACTTTCTCAAGTCATAGTTCAGAATAACTCTAAAGAGGTAGATATTCTCATATTACAAGAAGTTGAGCATGAAGGGGTGGTAAGAGACCTTATTGACCGGCATATTGGGAAAAGAGGATTAACTCACTACGCGGTGAGTGACAATCCCTCCTCCCCTATAGAAGTTGGTATTATTTCTCGCTACCCAATACTTGAAGCAAGAATTCACTCAATATCTCATTATCGCCATATAGTTGAAGCTATCATTGACATTAATGGGGAGAGGATTTCTCTATTTGCTCTCCATCTTCCATCAAATAGAATAGGAAAAGAGGAGAGTGAAGTGCAGCGAATTGAGTGCGTACGGGCTCTTCAAGCAATTATTGAACAATATAGGGGGACTTATTGGGATCTCCCCTACATTATTGCAGGTGATTTTAATGAAAGCAGCGACTCCTTTGATAGAAATATGAACTCGTATCAAACAGCATTGATAGAATCGACTCACATTGATTCAGCCCATTATCATGAATTAGGCTCCTTACTCGTTACTGGAAATGTTCCTAAAGAGTCTTCATGGTACTCATTTTATTTAGATGATAAAGAGATGATGAATATGAGTGTGCAAGGCTCTTACTATTATGATGGGGTGTGGGAGGGGTTTGATCAAATCTTACTGTCCAAAGAGTTTTTTGATAATAGGGGACTTGAGTTTGTCTCATCTCATATTATTGCTCACCCATATTTATTGACCAATAAAGGAATTCCTTATCGGTATGGTAGGAGCAATAATAAGGGGTATTCTGATCACCTTCCAACTCTTGTTGTTCTTGAATTAATCAAATAATTATTTTTTTTGAGGAAACTGTAATTGATAAAAAATCTGTTCTAGTTCTAATGCAATATTCATATTATGAATTACAGGAGTTGTTCCATCTGCTAACAGAGTTGGTTTTAAGGTAATAGGGGAAAAATTTAATATACCTCTAATCCCTGCACTCACAAGGCGCTGATAGCTATCCCCTGTTGCCCCCTCTGGAACTGTGATGATCGCAACATCTACATTGTGAGCGTCTACTATTTCTTCAATTCTGTTTACAGGATATATAGGAACAGGGTGAATGTTTTCACTATAGACAAGTGGATCTGAATCAAATCCTGCCACAATTCTAATGCCATCTGGCTCAAACCCGTTGTAATGCATTAATGCCTTACCGATTCTTCCACAACCAATGATTATTACATTTTGTGGTTCATCAGTTTTTCCTAGTATTTTCCCCAATGCGACTATGAGGTCGGGAATTTCATATCCTCCCCTTTTTTGCCCAAATATTTCAAGTAAGGAAAAATCTTTTCTTACTATTGCAGCTGAGACCCCTGCAGCATCTGCGAGGTTGTGTGCAAAAACTTTTTCTAACCCGAGTGAGCGTAATCGGTTAAGGATGCGATAATAACGGGTGATCCTGATAATCATATCATTGTTCATAATAAATCCTCATTTAATGTGAAAAAGTATATATCAATATTGAAAAAACAGCAATATTTGAAAATTAAAGTGATAAAATACATTAAAAAGTGGGAAAATTTGTTTATTAGGTGTTGTAAATATTCTTAGTTCCCCCTATTATGTTACAAAGAATACAGCTTCTGGAGGTTTCCATGTCAGCGAAGAAACACGATAATTTATTTTCACGAGAACTTATTGCTTTTATTGAAAAATGGCGCAATAAGCCAGGCAACTTGATTATGATTTTGCACAGAGTGCAAGAGGAGTTTGGATATGTTCCTCGTGAAGCCGCGGACCAGGTCGCTTATATGCTCAATTTCCCATTAGCAAAAATTTATGGCGTACTCTCATTTTACCACTTCTTTAAAATGACAAAACCTGGAGATCATAATATTCAAGTTTGTTTAGGTACAGCTTGTTATCTAAAAGGTGGAGATGTCCTTGTAGAAGAAATTGGTAACTTATTAGGTATTGAAGTAAACGGCGTAACAGAAGATGGTAAGTTCTCCCTTGAGGGAGTTCGCTGTGTTGGCTGTTGTGGGCTTGCTCCTGTTCTTACTATTGGTGGAGAGGTATATGGAAAAGTAACCAAAGACCAAGTACCAGGAATTATTGCAAAATTTAGTTAATATAGGTGTAAATGCGTATGCATGCATCATTATGTGATTTTCTAACTGATATCACTCAAAATAGTTTTGAAGCACATGCCTCAAAGGTAGTAATTGAGATAGAACAGAGTAAAGAGGATATTTCTTTTAGAATCACAGACAATGGTAAAGGGATGGATAGTGCGCTCATAAAAAGGGTACTAGATCCATTCTATACCGATGGCATAAAGCATAAAAAAAGAAAAGTTGGATTGGGATTGCCTTTTTTGCATCAGATGGTTGAATCAGTGGAAGGAGAATTTTCTCTTGAATCTGTCTTGGGTGAAGGAACAGTGGTCTATTTCAAGTTGCCATTGCTCCACATAGATACCCCCCCTTTAGGGGACATCCCATCAACTTTAAGTTCACTTATTTCTTATCCGAGTAGTGCCGAATTAGTTGTAAAACGGGCAGTATCGAATAGTGAAATACGTGAAGAGTATGAAGTAAGTAAGAGTGAATTGCTTGAAGTGTTACAAGAAGTAACAACTGCTGGCAATCAAGTATTGATGAAAACATTTTTGCAGTCTCAAGAGGCTGCTATGGAAGAATTATTATAGCGGGTAGAGATAAGACAAACCCCAAACAGGAGGCTGGAATGGCAAAGATGACGTTACAGGAGTTACGTAAACTTCGTGACACCAAAAAAACGGAGGTCCAGAAGCGTGATATTCATGACAAGGATACCCAAGTAATTATTGGAATGGGGACTTGTGGAATTGCCGCTGGGGCTAAAACTGTGCTCGATGCATTTTTAGCAGAGCTTGATGTACAAAAACTCACTACAGTATCAGTAACTCAAACTGGATGTATGGGGCTTTGTTATGTAGAACCAACAGTTGAAGTTATTGCTCCAGGAATGCCTTCTGTTATTTATGGAAAAGTAGATGCCGCTATTGCGAAACAAATTGTGCAAGATCACATTGTCAAAGGCAAAATGGTGAGCGAATATGTGTTCGATAAACCTTCGGCAGATATTATGAAAGATGGAGGCAAATGATGGCATATAGAAGCTATGTTCTTGTTTGTGGTGGTACTGCTTGTGAATCAAGCAAGGCAAATGCCATTTTTGAAGCACTAAATAGTGAGTGTAAATCTCACAATTTAGAAAATGAAGTACAAATAATTAAAACAGGATGTTTTGGATTTTGTGAACAAGGTCCTATTATTAAGATTCTTCCAGAAGATTCTTTTTATGTTCAAGTTTCCCCTGAAGATGCAAAGGAATTGTTTGAAGAGCATATTATTAAAGGTCGAGAAGTAACACGTCTTTTATATAATAAAGAGCAATCTAAAAAACATGCTAAAGTAGAAGATATTGAGTTTTATCAAAAGCAGTTTAGAATTGTTCTAAGAAACTGTGGATTTATTGATCCTGAAAATATTGATGAATATATTGCTCGTGAAGGGTATGTTGCACTTGAAAAAGTCCTTTTTGATATGAGTGCTGATGATGTAATTGCTGAAATGAGAACTTCAGGATTACGTGGTCGTGGTGGAGCAGGATTCCCTTCATGGATGAAATGGAATTTTACCAAACAGGCTAAAGGTGAACAAAAATATATCGTATGTAATGCTGATGAAGGAGATCCTGGTGCCTATATGGACAGATCTACTTTAGAGGGAGACCCCCATTCAGTGCTAGAAGCGATGACTATAGCAGGTCACACTGTTGGTGCTAATCTTGGATATATCTATATTAGAGCAGAATACCCTCTTGCTATTCATCGTCTTGAAATTGCAATGAGACAAGCAAGAGAATATGGACTACTTGGTAAAGATATTTTAGGCACTGGATTTGATTTTGATATAGAAATCCGTCTCGGTGCAGGAGCTTTTGTATGTGGTGAAGAAACTGCTCTACTCGCTTCCATTGAAGGTGAAAGAGGAATGCCAGTTCCTCGCCCTCCGTTCCCAGCTGTAAAAGGATTGTGGGGGATGCCAACTGTTATCAACAACGTTGAAACATGGGCAAATATTCCTGTAATTATCGTAAAAGGTGGTGATTGGTTTAATCAAATTGGAACCCAAGATAGCCCTGGAACAAAAGTGTTTGCATTAACTGGTAAGATTAGAAACTCTGGATTAGTAGAAGTACCAATGGGAACTACATTGAGAGAGATTATATATGATATCGGTGGTGGTATAGCTCACGGTAAAAAGTTTAAAGCAGTCCAAACTGGTGGTCCAAGTGGTGGAGTTATCACAGCAGAGTTCCTTGATACCCCAATCGATTTTGGTTCTTTAACCAAACTTGGTTCGATGATGGGTTCTGGTGGAATGATCGTCATGGACGAAGATGACTGTATTGTTGATGTAACTAAATTCTACCTTACGTTCAGTGTTGAAGAGTCTTGCGGTAAATGTGCACCTTGTAGAATCGGTGGAAGATCATTAATGAACCTCCTAGAGAAGATTACAAAAGGTAATGGTACATTAGAAGATATAGAGCAGATGAGAGAGATTGGATCTGCAATGAAAAGAGCATCTCTTTGTGCTCTTGGACAAACAGCTCCAAACCCAATTCTTTCAACTTTAGACTATTTTGAGGATGAATACTTAGCTCACATCAATGATAAAACATGTCCAGCTGGAAAGTGTAAGAGTTTAATTACCTATAACATCTTAGCAGATAAATGTATTGGATGTACTGCTTGTGCAAAAAAATGTCCAGTTAATTGTATCAGCGGAGAAAGAAGAGCTGTGCACGTGATAGACCAAGCAGCATGTATCAAATGTGGTGCATGTTATGATACCTGTAAATTCGGAGCAATCGAAGTCCGTTAGGGCTTCGATAGTTAGGAGGATAAATGTGAATACCGTTCATATGAAGATAAATGGCAAACCAGTTGAGATTGAAGCAGGAAGCAATATCTTAGCTGCCGCCAAGAAAGCAAAAATTAATATTCCAACCCTTTGTTACCACCCAGACTTACCAGCTTGGGCGGCTTGTGGGATGTGTGTTGTAAAGCAGGAAAACTCACCTAAGCTTTTAAGAGCATGTGCAGCTCCTGTGCAAGAGAACTTAAGTATAATCACCCATGATGATGAGCTTTATCATATTAGAAAAACAGTAATTGAGATGATTCTTAGTAATCACCCAAATGAGTGTCTCACTTGTGCCCGTAATGGAACATGTGAACTTCAACGTTTTGCTGCTGAGTTTGGTGTAAGACATCAACCTTATGAAGTAAGAATTGCAGATCTTCCTAAAGATACTTCAACTACTTCTATTGTTCTTGAGCCATCAAAATGTATTAAATGTGGTCGCTGTGTTCAAGTTTGCCAAGATCAACAAGGTGTATATGCACTTGAGTTTATTGGTAGAGGAGATCAAACAGTAATGGCTCCTGCAGCTAACTTACTTCTTGAAGATAGCCCTTGTATTAAATGTGGCCAATGTTCTGCCCACTGCCCAGTTGGTGCTATCTATGAGAAAGATGAGATTGGAGATTTTGTACGTGCTGTAAGTAATCCCAAGAACCACGTTGTTACACAAATAGCACCTGCTGTTCGAGTAGCTCTTGGTGAAGCATTTAACCTTCCAGCTGGAACAATTACTACCGGTAAGATATATGCAGCTCTTAGACTTCTCGGGGTTTCTAAAGTATTTGATACTAACTTTGGTGCTGACTTAACCATTATGGAAGAGGGGAGTGAATTAGTAAAACGTCTTACAACAGGAAAAGGGGCTATTCCACAAATCACAAGCTGCTGTCCTGCGTGGACCGATTATATGGAAAAATATTATGATGATATGATTCCTAACTTCTCAACAGCTAAATCCCCTATGATGATGCAAGGGGCAATTACGAAGACCTACTACGCTGAAAAAGCTGGTATTGATCCTGCATCCATTTATTCAGTAGCTATTATGCCATGTACTGCTAAGAAGTTTGAAATTAGCCGTGATGATAATATGCAAGCTTCTGGGTTTAATGATGTTGATCTTGTTCTAACTACTCGTGAATTTGCCCGTTTGATCAAAGCTAGTGGAATTGACTTTTTAGCACTAGAAGATGAAGAAGCTGATTCTCCTATTGGAACATATGCTGGAGCTGGAACAATCTTTGGTAATACTGGTGGTGTTATGGAAGCCGCATTAAGAACAGCATATAACCTCATGACCGGTGAAGATCTTACCGATGTAAACATTAATGCAGTTCGTGGAATGGAAGGTGTGCGTTCTGGTGTAGTAGATGTGAAAGGGACAAAACTTAAAGTTGCTGTAGCCCATGGAATGGCAAATGTAAGCACTCTTTTAGATGAAATTCGTGAAGCTAGAGATACTGGAAAAGAACCACCATACCATTTCATTGAAGTAATGGCATGTAGAGGTGGATGTGTAAGTGGTGGTGGTCAACCATATGCTTCTACTGATGAAGTAAGAGCTCAAAGAATTGCTGGCCTCTATACAGATGATGAAAGAAGTACAGTGAGATGTTCTCACCAAAACCCTGAAATTCAGCAAATTTATGCTGATTACCTAGGAACACCTCTTTCTGATAAAGCTCACCATTTATTACATACAACCTATACTGAAAGAAAGATTTACAAAAAGTAGTGGTCTCTATATAATAAAAATAATGATAAGCAGGTGTGTTACGCACCTGCTTCCTTGTGAACGGGCTAATGTGTTACACGTATCTCTATAATATTATCCCATTCAAATGAGGAAAGCTTATAGGTAAGGAGTGATACATGAGTATGATTGTAAGTAAATTTGGAGGTAGCTCACTATGTGATGCTGCCCATATTAAAAAAGTTGCTGCTATTTTAAAAAGTGACTCTCGCCGAGTAGTTGCGGTTGTTTCAGCGCCAGGAAAAAGAAGTAAAGAAGATACAAAAATTACCGACTCTTTATATGCATGTGCTCGCCTTGTTCAAAGGAATGAGTCTTGTAAAGATGAATTTGACCTTATTAGGGAGCGGTTCATCACAATTGCTAAAGATCTCAAGATAGATGGTAATATTACACAGGCTCTTGATGAGGTGTATGAAAATATAAGTAATGGTGCTGGCCCTGATTACGCAGCAAGTAGAGGTGAATACCTTAATGGGATTTTAATAAGTGAGTATTTAGGGTGGTCATTCATTGACGCTTTTGATGTTGTCTCGATTGAACAAGATGGAAGTGTGAGTGAAATTACTTATGAAAACATGAGAAAAGCAATCAAAGAGGGAGAGCATTATGTCTTACCAGGTTTCTTTGGTAAGGGTAGTGATAAAAAGGTTAAAACCTTCTCTCGAGGTGGCTCTGATATTAGTGGAGCAATTGTTGCTAGATCTCTTCAAGATTGTTTGTATGAGAACTGGACTGATGTGTCGGGGATTTCTAAAGCAGATCCAAGGATAATTAGTGATGCTAAAGTGATAGAGACTCTCACATACAATGAAGTAAGAGAGCTTGCAGCTGTCGGTTTTAATGTGTTTCATGAAGAAGCAATTGCACCAGTGAGAGAAGTTGGTATTCCTATCCAAGTGAAGAACACGAATAGACCTGATGATAAAGGAACGAGTATTGTTGCCTCTCGAGATAGTAGTATTGATCCAATAGTTGGAATCACTGCAAAGAAAGAGTTTTATAAAATATCTATACATAAAACATTTTTACTCAAAAATCCCTCTAGAAGAGCAGGTATAGAATTACAACTTCTGCATGCTGGATTCTCTCTCGATTTTATCCTAAGTGGCATAGATGATCTTACCTATTATGCTCAAGGTTCTCTTGTAACACAACAAGCAATTGATGAACTTATCGTTTCCCTCACTCATACGTTTAAATTAGAAGAGGTGAGCATCACTTCTGGATATGCAGTTGCAGCTGTTACCGGCGTTGGGCTTATGAATGAGAAGAAAAAAGTAGCACAAATTCCTCTTGATTTACTTAATAATAATTTAGATGTTGAGTTTGTGAAGTTTGGGGCGTCTCCTATTACAGCTCTGTATGGAATAAAAGAAGACCAAACAAAAGAAGTAATTCATACACTCTATGATGCTTTGTTTAGATAGTAAATAATTAGTATAAGACGTAGAAATGAATAAAGACCCCAATTTGGGGTCTTTATTATTGAAGTGATTATAAATAAGTTAGCGAATTACTACTTCAGTTTCATAATCAAAGAATGATGCTTTATCTAAATCAGGAATTAGTGAAATCTTTTGTTCTACTGTTAAACGAATATGTGGTTCAATTTTACCAATAACTTGGTGTTTGCCAACCATCACATAAATGTGTGTCTCTGAACCAAGAGGTTCAACAACACTGACTACTCCATTCATTGTAACATCTTCAATTGGGTTGTCACTAAACTTCACATCTTCAGGTCTAATTCCAAAGGTGACTTTTTTACCTGCGTAGGAAGCAAGTACTTTCTTGTTCTTAGCATTAAGCTTCATGCGGAACGTGCCTTCATCAGCAAAAAGGTCGGTTCCCTCTTTTACGATGTCGACTGTTAAGAAGTTCATTGGAGGTGATCCAATAAAGCCAGCAACAAATTTGTTGTTAGGCTCATCATAGAGCTCTAATGGTCCACCAATTTGTTGGATGATACCAAGTTTCATAACAACAATTTTATCAGCCATTGTGAGTGCTTCTACTTGGTCGTGAGTAACATAAATCATTGTAGCTTTAAGACGGTTGTGAAGTGAAGAAATTTCAGCACGCATCTGAACTCTTAGTTTTGCATCGAGGTTTGAAAGAGGTTCGTCAAATAAGAATACTTTTGGTTTTCTTACAATTGCTCGACCTACTGCAACTCTCTGTCGTTGTCCACCAGAAAGAGCTTTTGGTTTTCTTTCAAGAAGTTGCTCGATATCAAGAATCTTTGCAGCTTCTCTTACCCTTTGATCAATCTCTTCTTTTGGGAATTTTCTGATTTTTAATCCAAATGCCATGTTATCATATACACTCATGTGAGGGTAAAGAGCATAGTTTTGGAATACCATCGCAATATCTCTATCTTTTGGTGGTACATCGTTGACTAATTTACCATCAATGTACAATTCACCACTTGAGATATCCTCAAGACCTGCTACCATTCGAAGTGTAGTAGATTTACCACAACCTGAAGGACCTACGAGAACGACAAATTCTCTATCTTTGATTTCGATATTAACCGAATCAACCGCTTTAACGTTTCCGTCAAAGACCTTACAAATGTCTTTTAATTGGACTGTTGCCATATAAAAGCCCCCTAAATTATTTTATGCTTAAAATTGTAATAGGGTAATGGTTATATGTCAATGTTGAATAGCTCGTA
>CAYVRR010000045.1:0-15588 GCA_964453215.1 uncultured Spirochaetaceae bacterium
TAGAGATATTCTTCTCCTCTTTTTACTAAAAAAAGAGACTTGAAAGATTGCCTCTAATTAGCTATTATCACACTATCTTTATTGCGTCTGTCGTATAATGGTTATTACCCGAGCTTCCCAAGCTCGTGACGAGGGTTCGATTCCCTTCAGACGCTGAATATAAATCGTATGTATAAGAATGTGTTGCATGAAGATTTCCCAGATAGTGGTCAATTGCTTGTAAGAGTAGAGAGAGGATGATGGAATCGTAAAAGGCAGCTATCTCGATAAATCACTACCAGAACTACGTATCAAGAAATTATGTAGGTCGAGTCTTTTGTCATAGTTATTCTAGTATTCTAATGAAAATCTTATTCTAAAAAACCTATTTGAGTGCTGACCTTGATAACAATAAAATCCCGAGAGTATATCGTAAAGAAGGTGGTGAGGAGAGGGTGGCTTGAAGGCAAAAATAAGGAATTTAGCTAAAAAGATATGTCTGTTCAGGTAGTGCTTCAAAATTACATGTACGAGCGTCTCTCAAATTCAGTGTTTAAAGAGAAGTTCATTTTAAAAAAGGGTAATGTTGGTTGCTGCATGAGGGGTTCTCGCTAGCAGGAGACGATAGAGATTGATATCACTATTAAAAATTATCCCGCGTCTTATAAAGAATTGGTTGAAGCACTGAAGACAACAGCAAAAGATAGAGAAACTGTTCACATTTTTAATCATATCATCAAACAAGTGCATACAGTTTGGGATAATGAAACACTCAAATCAAGATAGATTACGTATTCGAATAATCTCCTTTATGCAAGGTATATCTTTTATGATGAAGTAATAGAGAAGTTAGAATTATTGGTTGAATGAATAGGTTTTAATTCATGCGCTCTATCCTTACTATTCTTTAATGGATGAATTAGCTACTATTGAGCATTACTTAGATATGGAAATGTTTTATAATTATTATCTCCTTCCTATATATCCAGGTTTTGCACACATTCTTGTTTAACGCAGGCCTTAATAGTGTTCAATATGGTTAATATCAAATTTTGCATAACTATGTTCTTGACTGTTAATGACCCACATTGCTTCAATACTCATTGGAATCTTCATCCCATTCACTGTTTGGTAATTACTCACTTTTCCTCTCCATGTTGTAAGCCCCTCCTCGCCCATGTGACGCTGAGTTTCTAACTCTGTAATTTCTCCTCTCTCATTAAAATGTACCTTATACGATATAGTAAAATCTTCATGAATATAGGATAGACGTGCTGTTTTATCATCTATTGCGCTCCACTTTAGGTTGTCACTTGGTAATAGGTTTGTTGGAAACCACACACTCTCACCAAGCCATCTAAGGAGTTCCCCTTGATCGTAATGAGGACCAGTTCCTTTTACTATCTGAAAAAGGTGTAAAAGAGAGACTATTATGCTTCCTTTTGAATCAATATACATATCTCTAGCAGTAAATAGAGCTGTTTTTCCTATCCATACGAATCCAGGTTCTTTAGTTGTAAAATGTTGTTCTCCCTTAATACGTATCCATTTTGAATCAAGGGACGTTTTGAACACTCCTTTATGTGCTAGATACACTTTTTGAATATATTGTTGTCCAGGAGTTAGTGTATATTCAAAATAGCCCCTTACAGGAGGAGGAAGATCTATGAGTATATCCTTTGAATATTTCTTAACTTCTGCGTGCATCATATATTTTTGCAATTGTGATATTTCTTTTTTACTCACATAGCTAATGTATATTTTCCCCAATATACATACTAGCAGAGGAATTAGTGCAATTAAAAAGGTTATAATAATAATTTTTCTCATCTTTTTTATCCTATCAGCAGTAGCGAGTCAGTAGAATTTGAAGAAAGTTCACATACCTCATAGGTTTTCTTTTTTTCGCTTTCTTCATCTCTTGTATCTGACGATTTTTCGTGACCTGATTATACATATCAAGGGTATGGAAGGTAGTCATTTTTTCAATTTCATAACTATGTTCAAACATCGTGTTATTCTCCTCTTCATATTGTGATAGATAAAAGATAGAGGAGTTTTGATGGCAATAATATCGAGATTTATACGTATTTTGAGTTATTTTTTCTACGTATTTCTACTTAAATCCCTTATAAAGGGATTAAGGTTGAGTAAATAAGGGTCTTAATTTAAGAAAACGAAGAGATGAAATGGGCTAATTCAAGTTTATTCTTTACAGAACACTTTCTATAAATATTATAGATGTGGGTATCTACAGTTCTTATTGAGATATAGAGTATTTCACCAATTTCTTTATTTGTTTTTCCTTGTAGTAAAAGTGGAATTATTTCTTGCTCTCTCTTTGTGATAGAAAGCTGGTGGATAAATTCTGTTGAAAGAGACTTCTTTGTTCCTTTCCTTTTAATGAACATATATATAAGGGTAACAATGGCAATAGTAAGGCTGATTAATCCTGCAGTGAATAGATGTATTTGAGTTGCTTTTTCTTGGTTGGACATAAGAGGTAGGACAATATTTTCGATGGTAACAAGGATGTAGAAAAAACTAGTTACATATAAAAAAGGAATTACAACTCCAAGCGTTGAGTGATGTTTGTTTTTCTTAGTTAACCTCACCCCTATTATTGATATGCACCCTAAGTATCCATTAAAAAAAATAGAGCCAATATTGTTTGTTTTCAACTCTGTACCTATAAGAGAGTAGAGCATCGCAATAGCAAAGAGAAGAACGATTCCATTGAATGGGTTTGTATACCATCTATATGGTTTTCTCACAGAGAATTTTTGAATAAAATGGGGAACTATCCACAATAATAATAGTCCTAAAATCGAACTTATATATATGGAAATGGTATCAAATATTGATTGAGTGGTATCAATATAGGTTTGAATGAAGAATATATAAGAATGAGCTATTGTGAACAAAGCAAAAGTTCCTATATAGAAAAGGTAAGAATTGAGCCAACTTGGTTTCATATTATAATACATCACATAGGTTACTCCAATAGATGCAAAAAGAAGAGAGAATCCTAGAATATTAAACCAGAGAATAGCATGTTCCATAACTTAAATAATTATATCACAATAATAGCCCACTATTCATTATTATTAGCAAATAATATCTTTATCTTTATATTCCTCTTGCTATTAATCAATTATGAAGGGCACTATAGTACTTCTTTTTACATCAATGAGACCTTTATCAGTTATTTTTAATGCAGGGCTCACTGGCAGGGTGAGTGTACATAGGCTCATAATAGGATTTGGATGAGTAATACCATGTTGTTTTAATAACTCTTGCAATATTTCTACCTCTTCCGCTAATTCATCAATTGGTTTTATCGAAATTATACCTGCTATTGGTAGGTGAATGAACGAGAGGATGTTACCATTTGAAACAAAACACATACCACCTTGTTTATTCACTACTTCTTCATATGCTAAGACCATGTCATCTTTATTGTCCCCTAAAAGAAGGATGTTGTGATGGTCGTGCGCATGAGATGTGCAAAAGGCCCCTTGTGTAATTTTTGTACCACTCATAAATCCTTTAGCAGCTACAGATGGGTAATTATAGCGATTGATTACAACTACTAGATTAAGATTATTCTTTTGCCAATTTATTTTATTTTCCTCTATCTTGAGAGTGTGATGTGCTTCTGTTGTATAGGTATTTATACTGCTTTTTTCCATCACTCTTACCTTAACACTCTTGTTTGAACCCATATAAGGAATTTCTAGTTCTTTTACAATGTCAAAGGAGGGATGTATTTGAATGCTGTTTGAGAAATGGGCAGGAAATGAATAGGTAGGGGAATTTCTCTCTTCTATATCAACCCTTTTTCCCTTTTTGTAGATTGCTTTTATATTTAGTTTAGAAGGATCTCCTTCTAGATGAAGTATATCTGCAATGTTACCAGGAGCAATAGAGCCTCTCTCTCGTAATCCCATGTGTTTTGCAGGGGCATAGGATGATGCAACAATTGCTTTTTCTATTGGAAGTCCTAAGGAGAGAGCTTTTTTAATTACAAAATCTAAATGCCCCTTGTTTTTCAGAATATCTGGCGGAACATCATCGGTAACAAATGAGAAGAGGCCATCCACATCATTTTCTGTGATGAAATTGATAATATCCTGTTGAATAGATTTTTCTTGAAGTTCAACAAACATCCCCCTCATAAATCGTTGCTTCATACCTTCTACATCTTGAAAACAATGGTCAGATTGAATTCCTAAATATAAGAGTTTTGCTAAATCAACATCCCTCACACTAGGACAGTGCCCCTCAATAGCATGTAAAGGGTGCATTTTTTTCATATAATCTATCATGGATAGAGTTTTATCTTCTTGTGGATCATGAATAATTGATTCAAAGTTTTCAATAAGATGGGAGTAATTCATCACTTCTCCAAGGCACACTATACTTGGATTATCTTGAAGCAATAGAGCTAATTCATCTTTATCGATTACTCCACCAGTAGTTTCTAATATGTTGCTTGTTGATGGTACAGAACTGGGAACTCCATAAAATATATCAACTAAAGACCCTTTAGAAGCCTCTATCATTGCTTTAATGCCATCAATACCATATACATTTGCTATTTCATGTGGTTCACTTACTACCGTAGTTACCCCTCTTCTAATTACAGCTTTGGAAAATTCTTGAGGAGTACAGAGGGAACTTTCTATGTGGAGGTGGACGTCGATAAATCCTGGTATGAGTACATCTTCATTACACTCAACAATATGGGAGCTTGAAATATCTACTTTCCTGGTATCTCCAAGATAGAGAATTTTTTCACCTAAGATTGCAATATCGATAATTTCCCATTTTTTTATACATACATTATATATTTTTGCTCTTTTAAAAATTGTATCAACTATCATAAGTGTGTATCCTTGTAGATTTGGGTTGAGCTTCTCTCAATAATCGTACTTTTTATAAACATTTTTTGGGGGGCATTATTACCTGAAAACACATTCAGAAGTACTTGAGCTGCGCTGTTTCCTGCTTGCAACATATGAAGATCGACTGTTGTGAGTGTGGGATCTGTAAGATTGCATAGTGGTGTATTGTTTCGACCAATTATCGAGATGTCTTTAGGAACTCTGAGATGTAATTCTTTGCAGGCTTTTAGAGCTCCTGCCGCCATAATATCTGACATACAACAAATTCCAGTAGTCTTTTTAGAATTCATTAAAGCTTTCTTTACAATGTTGTATGTAGTACATTCATCAAAATCACCATAGAGAAATTGACTATCTTTATAGCTAATTCCATTATTATTGAAAAGCTGTATTGTATCTTCTTTTAATAAATGAGTGTAAGCACCAGCTTTTCTTCCAAGTATAACAAGGATGTCACGATGCCCTTTATCAATAAGATATTCGACTCCCAAAGATTTCTCAAGGCCATCTATGAGTATTTGATTGATGTTGTCTTTGGTATATGGGACATTCAAGGTAACAAAAGGTTTCTCGGTTTTAATGACTTCTACCATGTTTTTATCTGATTGGGCCTGAGTACAAAACCCAGTACTAAAAAGAATAAATCCATCACATCCAGCACTTTTTTCAAGTTGTTCTTTTACCACTTCAATTGAGGATGTTCCCGTAGAAGAGAAAAATAGGAAATTATAATTATATGTTGATAATGTTGATTGAATTCCAGAGAGGAGAAGATTAGTATATTCATTTTGAAATAAAGGATTAAGGCTTGGAATAATAATCCCAATTATTTTAGATTTTTGTGTAGAAAGGCTACTAGCAAAGATGTTCTTGTGATAGTTAAGTTTTTTTACAGCTTGATCAATGAGAATTTTAGTGTTGCTGCTCACCCTGTTTGTTGTTTTGTCATTGAGGTAAATCGACACAGAGGCAGAAGAAATTCCAACCTCTTCTGCTATTTTTTTTATACTACTCACTCTAATTTTCTTCCCTTTTAGTTCAATATCTAGTTAAGCGTTTAATGATAGTGTATCACATATGTTTAAAAGGATGTCAAGAAAAAAATAGGATTTTATGATTTATTGCCTTTATATAAGAGACTTTATCTTTTTAGTCGATTAGGTTAATGAATTTTTTTCTTGACAACTCTATCCCTGTATGGTTCTATTTAGTTAAGCGTTTAACAATGAAAATAGACGGCATATATTCTGTAGGAGGTTATATATGAAAAGAAAGAAAATTATGATGGTTGCATTAGTAGTGCTCCTTGCAATGAGCAGTATGTTTTCACAAGGAAAAGGGGAGAGTGTAGCTGCTGATGCAACAATGCCATACAAAGGGCAAACACTGACGGTGTCGATGTGGGGTTATAATATGGATCTTCTTGAGAAAAATGTTATTCAACCTTTTGAAAAAAAACATGGTGTTGAGGTCATAGTTGAAACAGGTAACAACTCTGATAGATTTACAAAGATGATGGCACGAAAAAACAATCCTCTAGTAGATGTAGCTTTGTTCGCTGGTTCTTGGACATATAAAGCAATGGAAGAAGGGCTCATTAAGCCATATGATCCAGCTAAATTACCTAATTTAGAAGCTATTATGGATGCAGCAAAAGATCTTCTCGGTGGTCGTTATGCTATTGGATACACTATACAGCACCTTGGTCTTGCATATCGTAAAGACAAAATGGCTCCTGTAACTTCTTGGAAAGATTTATTTAGAGATGATGCAAATAATGTGATTTCTATTCCAGGCATTTCTACTACCTATGGTCCAGCTTTGATTTATATGCTCACAAAAGCATTTACAGGAGATTTCGAAAATACCGATATCGGTTGGCAGAAGCTTGAAGAATTAGCTCCACGATTAGTTACAGCATATTCAAAATCATCTGAACTTAACACACTCATCAGTCAAGAAGAGGTCTATTTAGCTCCATATACAAGTTTTTCTTGGGGTACTATTAAGGGGTCAGGACTTGATGTTGTAAGTGTTATCCCTAAAGAGGGATTAGTTGGTTCATTCAGTATGGTTAGTGTAGCTAGTGGTACAAAAAAGGAAGACCTTGCCCACCTCTATATCGATCATTTACTAAGTTATGATGTTCAACTTGCTGAAGCAATGGATTTAGTCGATTCTCCTGCAAGAACAGATATTGTTGTTCCACCTGAAGTTGGCGAAAACCTCACGTATGGAGATGAGCTTATTAATAACCTTCACTTCTTTGATGAAAAAGAAATGGCTGACGTCCAAGAAGAATGGATTGGCCGTTGGAATAAAATATTCTCCAATTAATAGTGCTGCATCTACTTACAAATTACATGAAGGAGATTTCTCCTTCATGTACTACACTATGTTGAGGTTCACATGAGTACAATTCGATCAAAGAAGAGTATATTCTTCCTATTATTGCCAGGGCTTGCTTTCATTTTGCTATTCTTTCTTTTTCCTTTACTCTATGTTTTGTGGGAAAGTTTTCATAGTGAACAAGCATTTTTCACACTAACACGGTATATAAAAGTACTTAAGGATAAGCAGTTTCAACATGTTTTTATGAGAACTCTAAGGGTAGCTCTTATTGTTACTCCACTTGCAGTTTTGCTAGGATATCCATCAGCGTATCTCATGACGAAGGTTTCTTCAAAAAAGAAGTCAATTCTAACGTCTCTCGTAATTCTTCCCCTCATGACGAGTCCTGTTGCAAGAACCTATGCATGGATTGTTATTCTTGGAAAATATGGAATTATTAACAAAACACTTACTACATTTCGAATTTTAGAAGAACCAACACGCCTTTTATATACCGAAGGGGCAATTATCGTTGGGCTCCTTCAACTTTTTATGCCCATCATGGTCCTAACCCTTGTAAGTTCAATGGAAAATGCACCATCTGAGGTGGAAGAAGCTGCAATGAGTTTAGGTTCAAACAGAATAGGAACATTTTTTAGGGTAGTTGTTCCTCTCTCATTTGAAGGGTTAATGATGGGAATTACTCTTGTGTTTACAGGTTGCTTTACTGCCTATGTAACACCTGCAATTTTAGGGGGAGCCAAAGTGCTTACACTCTCTACTCTCATGAGACAAAATGCATTAGCTCTAATGGATTGGGAAGGAGCTACGGTTATAGCAGTGATTATGATTCTCACGACTCTTGTCATTTACAATGGAGTGAGGCTCTTTAAACCAAGGAGTCTTGTATGAAAATATCTAAATTCCTTATCTTTATTACGATAGTTATGTTTACATTCTTAATTGGTCCATTCATTGTAATTATTATCTCCTCCTTTAGTAGTACTGCAGTTATGAAATTTCCTCCAGAAGGTTTTTCTTTACAGTGGTATGAGAAGGTTTTAAATATTTCGATGTTTAGGACCACATTTTGGGTAAGTCTTAAAATAGGTTTATTTGCAACTCTCACCGCTTTAGTGCTAGGGGTTCCTGTTGCCTATGCTAATGTGCGCTATAAGTATCCTGGCAAAAGTGTCGTTGAACTCATCTTTTCATCCCCTGCAATTGTTCCGGGACTTGTTATTGGTTTTGCATTATTGAGATTTTTTATCTATATCACCCAAATTCCAATAATGTTTGGTTTGTTTCTTGGTCACACTGCAATATTATTTCCATATACTGTGCGAGTTGTTTCATCAAGTCTACGAAATTTTGATGTTGCTGTTGAAGAAGCTGCTGTTTCATTAGGATCTTCCCCTCTTCATGCCTTTTTTGTTGTAGTATTTCCAAACATTCAAGCTGGCGTTGTGGCTGCTTTTATTCTTGCATTTATTACTTCATTTAATAATGTACCAATCTCTCTTTTTCTTACAGGACCTGGGGTTGCAACATTGCCAATCCAAATGCTGATGTATATGGAATATTATTTTGATCCAACAATATCTGCTCTTTCTAGTATTATTATTGTTGTCACAATAATAATTGTTCAAACTGCTGAGAAACTTCTTGGTATTTCAAAATACGTGTAATAAGGGAAAAAATATGGCGTTTATAGAATTATCACAAATCGATGCTGGATATGTAAAAGGTGAACCTATTTTAAAGGATTTTAATCTCTCTATTGAAAAAGGAGAGCTTGTTTCCCTTCTTGGACCATCTGGTTGTGGAAAAACTACTACCCTCAGAACTATAGCTGGGTTTATTATGCCAGAAAAAGGACGTGTTATTATTGGTGGTAAAGATAATACACACCTGCCACCATATAAAAGAAATATAGGACTTGTTTTTCAAACATACGCACTCTTTCCCCATCTTTCTGTATTTGACAATGTTGCCTATGGATTAAAGAGGAGAAAGGTTGAGAAAACACTTATAAAAGATAAAGTTGCTGATGTACTAAAACTTGTTTCCCTAAGTGGATATGAGAAGCGACTTCCAAGTCAACTCTCTGGTGGGCAACGTCAAAGAGTAGCCCTTGCGAGGAGTATTGTAATTGAACCTGATTTACTCTTATTAGATGAACCCCTTTCTAATTTGGATGCAAAACTCCGAGATGAAATGAGAGCAGAATTGAGTCGATTACAACATCAATTAGGCATTACCATGATATATGTAACTCATGATCAAGTAGAAGCATTAAGTCTCTCATCTCGCATCATTGTTATGAATCAGGGTGACATTGAACAAAATGGAACCCCAGAGGAGATTTATGAAAAACCAGCTACTTCATTTGTTGCACGATTTGTTGGTTTTGATAATCATGTAAAAGGAACCATTACATCAATTACCGATGAAAAAGTAGTCGCTGATGTTCATGGGAATAGTATCGTTAGCACTCGTGTTCAATCTCCTGCAGTAAAAATGTTAAAAAAAGGAGATAAAATTGAACTTTATTTTCGACCTGAAGATGTTTTTCTCTCCTCTAAAGAAGAAGAAAATAGTCTAAAAGCTACACTTAATTATACAACCTACCAGGGTAATACAACTGCATACGCATTACAAATCGATGAAGAAAGAATTAGAGCTGTATTACAAGGAAAACCTCTTGATAATGATGGCACTGTATATGCTGTACTCGCACCAGATTCTCTTATAATTGAAAAAGGATAGTATTATGGACTTGAAATTAAATCAAATTGTAAAGCACCTTCGCTGCAAAATTGGAGACATTGCTCCATGCGTAATAACACCAGGAGATCCTGGAAGGGTAAAACGAATAGTAGAATATATGGATGAAGCAACCCTTATTGCTCAAAACAGAGAATATATTGTCTATACAGGAACCTATAAGGGAGTTCCTCTTACTGTCTGCTCTTCTGGTATTGGAGGTCCTGCAGCTTCTATTGCTTTTGAAGAATTAATTGCCTTAGGTGCAAAAGTATTTATCCGAGTTGGCTCAGCTGGTGGAAGACAAAAAGGGACTCCTATAGGGACACCAGTTGTAATCCAGGCGACCTACAGGGGAGAAGGTACATCTATGGCATACCTTCCATCTCCATTTCCTGCTGTCGCAGATTTAGATGTGACTAATGCTTTAGTAGAAGCATTGAAAAATAGAGATGAAGAGTATCAGGTGGGTCTAGGATTTACTCGTGATGCTTATTACGTACAAGATCAAGCACTTAATGTATTACTTACAGAAAGTGGGGTAAAAGCAGCAGAACAAGAAGCTGCAATTTTGTTTATTATAGGATCTGTTCGTCATGTTAAAACAGGTGCAGTTGTTTCTACTGACTCAAATATTTATTTAGAGAAGCAACCAACACTTGAAGAGAAGGAGAAGCTTTTTAAAGTTGGGGAGAAGAAAGCTATTCTTGCAGCTCTTGATGCTACTGTAATCCTTCATAAAAACAATGCCCATGACTTTTAATCATCCCAATTTTGAGATTCATAAAGAACAGGTAATAAACGATCTTATAGCATTGTGCAGTATAAGAAGTCCCTCTTTTGAAGAGAAAGAAGTTGCATTTTATATTATTGATTGGGCAAAAAATCTTAATCTTTCTATAGAATATATAGATGCAGAACTTGGAAATACTCCAAATATGCTCATCAGAATTGATGGAAAGAAAACTGGGCCTGTTATATTATTGAGTGCTCATATCGATACTGTGCCTGTTCCTGCCGACTCTTCTATTACGGTGCTATATGAAGAAGGTGTAATAAAAACAGATGGAACAACTATTTTAGGGGCAGATGACAAAGCTGGTGTTGCTGCTATGTTAGAGATGGGACGAATTGCTCACCACAATAGACACCTTCATAGCGGTATTGAATTGCTGTTCACAGTCCAAGAAGAAGTTGGATGTAAAGGAAGTTCTTCAATCCCATTTGAAATGTTGAAATCTACTATCTCATATAACCTCGATGGAGAAACTCCTCCTGGAAGTATTATAGTTTCATCTGTAGAAAAGAGTCGGTATGTGTGTAAGATTTTTGGTAAAAGTTCCCATGCTGCCTTAGAGCCAGAAGAGGGGGTAAGCGCTATTCGAATAGCTGCCGCTATAATCTGTGCCCTTCCATACAATAATGTAAGTGATACAGCTACCTCTAATGTTGGTAGTATTAAAGGGGGAGCTCAAACAAATGTCATTCCAGATTATGCAGAATTTGTTGGAGAAATTAGAAGCTTTTCTCACCAAGAATTTATTTCATTAATGGCTCTGATAGATGAAAAAGTGTCATCAATAGCTAAAGATATGGGAGGGAGTGCATTATGTGTATGGGAGCATCTCTATGATGGATACCATATTGATAAAGAGAGTACATGTGTTTCTCGTTTCATTTCATCTTGCAAATCTTTAGGACTTACACCAACATTCCTTTCTTCCCGTGGTGGAGGCGATAGTAATGTAATCAACTCTATTGGCATTGAGAGTGTTGTGTTTGGCCTTGGTATGAATCATATTCATACAAAAGAGGAATTTATTCGAGATTCAGAGTACCTTCTTTCAATAGATCTTTTAGCACATCTTTTGTTCAATAAATGATATGTGAAAAGTCTGATTTAATTTTCTCCACATAGTGTGCCGTCGCCTTTCGCACACTACTAGTATCTATGTAGAGTAATTTTTTATTTCTCATTACACACTTTCCATGAATAAACACAGATTCTACATCACTAGCGATTGCGCTATATACAATTGCTGAATAATAGTTATAGATAGGGTACATGTTTGGGCGTTCAGTTGAGATAATAGTGATGTCAGCATATTTTCCTTTTTCTAAAGAACCTATTTCTTTTTCCTTGTGAAGAGCTTTTGCTCCCCCAATAGTTGCCATAGCAAGGACTTCTATGCTTTTCATAATAGTTGGATTTTTGTGTTGAAGTTTTTGCATCTTAGCGACGACATGCATTTGGTTTATTATGTCGAGAGTGTTTCCACTCATTGGCCCATCTGTTCCAAGTCCTATACGAGCATGTTCTTGATAAAATTCAAAAGCAGGGGCTATTCCTTTTCCACTCTTACTATTTGCGCTTACATTGTGTGCAATTCCACACTCTTGATTGATCAACATAGCTCTCTCTTCTTTGTTAGCAAAAATTAGGTGGGCCATGGTTGATTTTTGGTTTAATAATCCCATCGAATTGTAAAAAGAGATGGGCTTTGCCCCAAACTTTTCTACCGTATATCCTTCTTCAAATGGCATCTCACTTAAGTGACTTAATATTGGTATATTATGTTCATGAGCAAAAGATGCAACTTTTTTATGATCTAGCAGTGTAAGAGAGTAGGGGGCATGAGGGGCAATGGATGGGGTTATTAATGGATGGGGAGTGTATTCGTAAATAAGGTCTTTTAATATGTCAAAGGCTTCATGAACGCCTTTGGTGTCGGGAGCTTTATGAGAAGTAACTGATTGCCCTATTAATGCTCTAATATGAGACTTAGCAGCAGCTTTTGCTGTATGCTGAGAAAAATAGTACATATCTGCAAAGCATGTTGTTCCCCCCCTAATCATTTCAGAAATTGAGTGAATAGAAGCCCAATAGACCAACTCTTCATCTAAAGTTAATTGTTCTAGTGGAAATATTACATCTTTTAGTCGATTTGCTTTATCATCTGCTAATGAGCGAAACAAAGACATCCCTATGTGAGTATGGGTATTTATCAATCCAGGAATGATGATATGTTGATTACCATCAACAATAATATTTCCTTTGTTTTTAGGGATTAACGTATCATCCTTACATCCTACATATTCTATTATTTCACCATTGATAATTATGAGTCCATCTTCATATATCGTAAAGTGTTCATCCATTGTGAGAATCGTTCCACCAACTATATAGGTTTTTTGATTATCTTGCATTGTTACCTACTGTAAATAAGATTATAGCACTTAGTGCTAATAATACTGAGATGAGGTGATAAAAATTAAAAGCTTCTTTAAATATTACAACCCCTACTAGAACAGAAGTTGTTATAATAGAGAGTACAGCATAATAGACATACCCCGTTGCACCAAAATTTCTATAAAGTAAATTAAATCCAACATACGTTAAAAAAAGTCCTATACCACTTATTCCTATCCACACATAATTGTGTGTAACAATTTCTGAAATTGATGGACCGTGTTTTGTAAATAGGGTAAATATTGAAGTGAGTATCACACAAATTAATGCAGAAAGACCAATAAAAATCAGAGAGTTGTCAACACCAACAGCTTTTTTTTGACCACTTGCAAACAAGGCATTGCCTATAGCTGCTATGAGAGCAAATGCAAATAAGGAAAAATTTTTCATGCTTTTTAGTACTCCTATCTATATAGAATGAGTTTATCATAATTGATAAGGGTGATGGGTATTTTTTATAGTTAATTCTAGTAATCTCTTTGCATTATTTCATTCCACATAAAAGCCCCTTTAACCACTAAGAGAGATTGTAGGGAACTCTAGAAGTTATTAAGAAGCTTCTTCTTATTGACAGATACTCTTTTTTATTGAAAAGTAGGGTATGGAACAAGTACATAATAAAGATGTTCTCAATATTGCATCTCTCTTTCGTGTTGTGGGACACCCTTCTCGTATTCAAATTATTTATCTTCTTCATGAAAACCCCACATGTGTGTGTGATATTGCTAAAGAGTTGAATCTCAATAAATCTGTGACATCAAAACATCTCTCTCGTTTAAAAGAAGTTGGAGTTGTTGAGATGACAAAAACTGGAACGCAGGTAATGTGCTCCATAGCAATGCCTTGCATTATCTCTATGATGGAGTGTGTCGTTCACCCCGAAAAGCGAGATTATAGTATGCGAACTATTCCACTTTGTAAAAAAGGGTGTGAGTAGTATATTATGTATCTTTTTTTGCTGATTTCTTGGCTAAGCGCTTCTTCTCTCTTTCTAGCTTCTCAATCACTGCCATTTCGACAAATTTTCCAAGCTTGATTTTAGATCCAGTTCTTACATTGACAGTGCTTGCAAGATAAGTTAATAATTCTTTGTACACTTCAGGAGTCGTTGTTGCCCACAATCTAACTGTTTTCATCTCTTCCCTCATATTATCTATTCTATTATCTCATTCATCTTCTACGAAGAGGAGCTTGAGGATAATTTGTTTTTATTACCTTATCTTATTAGAATATCACAGATGTGACATTTTTGCATTTGATAATACACAAAATGTGATGTAAGGTATAAAATTGTCATATTAGATAGAAAAAATACACAATTGTGATATTTGTGTTTATTATTGTGATATCTTCCTCTTATGTATAAACGAACATTTTGGGATAATGTTAAGTCATTTTTAGTAAGAGACCTCAATCAAACGTGGTTAGCTCATGAAATTGGTATTTCGCCTAATACTCTATCAATGATGATTTCTAGAGATTCTATTCCTAAAGCAGATATTGCACAAAGAATCTCAGATGTATTAGGTGTTCCTCTCTCGAAGCTATTAGAAGGTGATGGCTCATTATATCAAAGTAAGCTCTCAGTAAAAGAGCAAAGTTACCCCTTTTATGGAGGTGAAGAGGTTCTAAGCCACCTTATTCCTATCACATCTTCAACTTTAACATACCATGAAGAGGGAAAGGTGTTATCACCTAAAAACTATATTGGGTCTGTAAGAGTATTACATCGCATGGCCAATAATTATAAAGTCGAAGACCTTGTTGCCATTCATGTTGTAGGGGATGGAATGCGTGGGATGAACCTATATGATAATGATATTGCAGTATTTGCAAAAGGACATATTGCCTCTAATGGGATATATGCTATTGCTTTACGAAATAAGATACAAATTAATCGACTTGAATTTGATCTCCTTACAGAGAAGGTTACCATTGTTAGTGAACATCCCCATTTTAAACCAGTAACTATTGATTCAAATAATGATCACTTCATTATACTTGGCATAGTTGTTGGATGGATCCATCTTCACTTTTAATTGGTATACACACTCTTTCTTGTAAGTAATTAGAAATGGGAAAAATTATCTTATTTTAGCGCCTATCTCCCAAGAATTCAGCACGTATTAGAACCTTGATGAAGTATTCTAAGGTAAGAATTATTTTTTCTTTTTAAAAAAATAAGAAATAAAAATTATATGAAATCAATGCTTTTTAGAAGAGAGTACACCATGAAGTGTCGATATCATTTTGTAAAAAACTATTGCTATTAGATTCTTATATTTAAACAATTTATGTATTTAATACAATAACCTGAATCCGTATAGAAAAAAATAAAAACCAAGCCCAACCAAA
>CAYVRR010000046.1:0-15526 GCA_964453215.1 uncultured Spirochaetaceae bacterium
ATTTTGCTATGATACGGCTAACTGGAGTAAGAAATGAACATAACACCCCCCCTATCACTGAAAGAATTAAGTGCTCTTCAAGATGAAATATTATTAGATAGATTAGAAACAATTCTCCCATCTGTAATGAATGAATGTGATGTTGACATGTGGATAGTGATTGGAGATGAATATAATGAAGGCCCTGTGTTAAGAGCCCTGCTTCCTAGTAGTTTCTTTCATGCACGAAAAACTTCTTTGTTTGTTTTTGCGAGAAAAGGGGAAAAGAATTACAGATACATTGTGAGTAAACCAGATTTCTCCATAGATAAGTTTTATACCCCAGCTCTCTTAAAACCAATTGGTTTTGATTGGGAGAAGTTTTACACAACATTTGCTCCACATTATGATATAGAAGCAATAAGGTTGATGGATGAAGAAGATATGTGGTCCGCTCTTTCTCGAATAGTGAAGGAAATTGATCCCACCTCCATTGCACTTGAAACATCGAGTACAACATCATTTAGTGATGGCTTAAGTAAAACTAATTATGACAATATTATTGCCTCTATTGGAAATGAGTATAAAAAGAGAGTTATAAGCGCTGAAGGGGTAGCTGTTCGTTTTTTAGAGACCCGAAGTGAAAAAGAGATTGCATTAATGCAATTAATTGTTGGAACAACCCGAGCTATTATAAAAAAGGCATACTCAACTGAAGTAATAAAGGTGGGAAAAACTACAACAGGAGAACTTCGTTTCTTCCTTATGGAAGAAGCAATAAGGGTTGGAATGATACCGTGGTTTGATGCAACAGTGTGGATTAGACGAGATGGAAAAAGTCATATTGATAATGATAATGAAGTGATACAAAAAGGAGATATCCTCCACTGCGACTTTGGTGTTACCTATGGAAGACTCTGCTCAGATGTACAAGAAATGGCATATATCAAACAAGATAATGATGAACAACTAATTAGAGAGTTAACTGAAATACATAAAAAAAGTATGCTCTTTCAAGATATCGTGATGGAGAATATCGTAGTAGGTAGGAGTGGAAATGAAGTGCTTACCACCTCTCTTAAAGCAGCTAAAGAGAGAGGAATTAGTAAACCAATGCTCTACTCTCACCCCATAGGAATCTATGGACATGGCCCTGGCCCCACAATTGGCACCTTTGGTAATCAAGAGTTTGTAAGTGGGAGTGGGGATAGAATAGTTCATAACAATACAGCTTACGCACTAGAACTCAATGTAATGGAAAAAGTACCCTCTTGGAATAACTTAGAAATTATGTGGGGTCAAGAAATAGATATTGCAATCATGAACAACACCCCACAATTTCTTAGTGGACGCCAACTAGAGATCCATATTGTTAGCTAAGTACTTTTTTTTCAGGGCAGAAGCAATACGAAGAAATACCTCTTTAGCTTTTTCATCATCTCCAAACACACTCGTTACAATTCTTATATGCCCTTTCCCTAATTCACCATAGCTACTTCCATCATTTACAAGAACACGAGATTCTTCTAATAAGTAGGCAGCAATTTCACTACTACTACCAAGTTCTGATATATCTAACCAGGTGAGAATCCCACTTTCGCTCTTTTTTAATTTCACACCAGGAACTCTAGAGAAAATATCATAGGCTAAGTCTCTTCTTTGTTCGTGTCGTTTAGTAAGGCTTTTAAGGTAACTTTCTTGCTTTAAAGCTTCAACAGCTCCAATGGAAGTAATAGTAGAGGCAGCTCCTAACACATTTACAGCAGCTCCATATAAAATATCCATTATCTCATCATGTGCATAGATATACCCAATTCTAAACCCGCTAAGTCCAATTCCTTTAGAAATTGAACACACAGTGAGAGTTCTTTCCCACATTCCACTTAGCGTACAAGGAGAGATGAACTCAATACCGTCAAAGATATGATCTTCAAATGCTTGATCACAAATGAGTATAAGGTCATGAGCTATAATAAAATTGCTTAGGGCAATAAGTTCCTCTTTTCTAAACACATTAGTTGTTGGATTATTTGGATGGGTCAAAACAACCATCTTTGTTTTATCAGTTACCCTTTTTTCAAACTCAGTTATATCAATTGAGTAGTTTTGCTGTGCATTAAGAGGAACTGGCACTACAGAAGCTTTAAGGAGAGTGGGGTTTAAAAAGTTACTTGGGTAACTTGGATCTATCACCATGACTTCATCACCTTCATTTAAGAAGGGCATCATTGCATACAATAGACCTGAATCAGAGCCAGGAGTTACAATTACATTGCGGGATGGATCTATTGCTAAGTGAGTTTGCTTTTCAATCTTTTTTGCAATCTCAACTCGAAGCTCCCTCATCCCAATAGGCATACTGTAGTGGGATGGAAACCCCTCAGTTATCGCATCTATCATTACCTTCTTCACAGATTCTGGAATTGAAGGATCTGGAAAGAAAGGATCTGCCCATGCCATGATATCGACACCCTGAGCCATTAAATTCCCAGCTCCCTCCCCTACATCTGCTTTTGTGACTTCTTCAAAAAGCCCACCACTTAGGTGAGCGAATTCTTTATTCATGAGATGCTTAACGCTGTTCATGTCCCACTCCTACTCTTTATTTGTTTGTTGTAAATAGCGATAGACTGTTTGTGTTGAAACTCCTAATACGTGAGCCACTGAATTAACAGCTCCTTTAAATTTAAACACACCTCTCGCTTCAAGGGTGCTTATGAGACACTTCTTTTCACTCGTTGATGAGTCAATAATAGATAACCCATGCTCTAGGGTAACACTCTCAATGATCTCACTCACAACATCATCAACGACACCATCAAACCGCTCTGATGAATTAGGAGCTCCATTGTGTGTTGGTGTCATGAGTAACTCTTCAATCGAGTCTTGCATTCTTAAAAGGTTCGTTATATCTATATTCACACACAAGAGTCCTATTACTTCACCTTCACTATCTTTAATAAAATAGGTGCTACTACGTAAGATTTTATTTCCATTTTTAGTAGTACCTGTGTAGTTCGTAACACTCTCTTTATCTAGATATACTTTTTTTTGCATCAGTTCTAAGGCATAGGCGGTAATAGACCCGCCTACCTTACGATTTGTAATATGTCCATTTACTATGTGGCAAATAGAGTGGCTATAGTCACTAACATCATGAATTAAAACTTCACACGTTTTTCCATTAATAGCAGCTATATAATCTGCTATAGGGAAATAGCGCATGAGTTCTGGGTGACGCGTCATGATGAGTTACCCTTTTACACAAATAGCATCAATTTCAACACCAACATCTTTTGGAAGTCTTGAAACTTCAACAGCAGCACGAGCTGGTGTGTGATCTTGAAAAAATTCAGCATAGACTTCATTTACTGCAGCAAAATCATTCATATCTCGTAAAAAAACTTGGCACTTTACGATGTCAGTAATCGCAAAACCAGCTTCTTTAACAATAGCTGCTATGTTATCTAAACTCTGCTTTGTCTGTTTTTTAATATCATCACTCACTAAGGTCATTGTGGAGGCAACAAATGGGATTTGCCCTGAAACATATAATGTATCATGAGCTAGGTATGCTTGAGCGTAGGGCCCAATTGCAGCTGGGGCATCTTTGGTAGCAATAACTTTTTTCATAATTTAGTAATCTCCTTTATCTTTTATGCGTAAAAACAACTTACAATATGATGCGGGGAAACCTCTCTCAATTCGGGTTTCTCTTTATGACACGTATCTGTTGCAATGGGGCAACGAGTTGAAAATGGACATCCTTTTGGTGCATTCATCGCGTTAGGAATCTCCCCTTCTAAAATGACCCGTGGATTCTTTACCCTTGGGTCCCCTTTACTAATAGAACCTATGAGGGATGCTGTATAGGGATGGCGAGGATTTCTAAAGAGCTCATTTGAATCAGCTATTTCCATCACTTCCCCGAGATATAACACCATAATGCGGTCACTAATAAACTTCACAACACGTAAATCGTGTGAGATGAACATATAGGTTAAATTCAATCTATTTTTCAACTCTACTAATAGATTTATTATTTGAGCTTGTACAGAGACATCTAAAGCTGAAACAGATTCATCACAGACAAGGAACTCAGGATTAAGGCTAATACCACGAGCGATAACTATTCGTTGCCTCTGCCCTCCACTAAATTCATGTGGATAGCGATTCATCTCATCTTTAGAGAGACCAACGATATCAAGTAGAGAGATAATAATCTTTTCTTTCTCACTAGTGCTAAGTTCTTTTCTAAAGTTATCGAGAGGTTCGCCAATGATATCTCGAACAGTCATTTTAGGATTCATACTGCTATATGGGTCTTGAAAAATATATTGCATATCTTTCCTTAAAGACCTAATTTGGTCACCACTATAGTCGATAATGTTTTTCCCATTAAAGACAATAGAACCACTTGTTGGCTCCCACAGTCTTAAAATTGTTTTCCCTAACGTGCTTTTTCCACACCCAGATTCTCCAACAACTCCAAGTGTTTGTCCCCTTTTAACATCGAAAGAGACATTATTTACAGCTTTTACAAATACTTGGTTCTCTTTTCTAAGAGCTTTTTTCATTAAAAAGTGTTTGTTGAGGTTTCTCACTTCTAAAATATTATCTTGACTCATTTTTTCACCTCATCACTAAATAAGAAACATTTTACCACACTATTACCAACTTTGTAGGTTAAAGGAGAGGTGGTTTCACATATATCCATTTTATGTTCACAACGGGGATGGAAATAGCAGCCACTTGGGCGCTTTGTGATACTAGGAACCATTCCACTAATTGTTGGAAGAATTGGGTCTTTATGATCATCTAATGATGGCATTGTAGCTAAGAGACCTTTTGTGTATGGATGAAGTGGTGTTTCAAAGATGTCGATAACCGGTCCTTTTTCTATAATCTCTCCACAATACATTACAATTACATCATCTGCAATATCAGCTACAACATTTAAATCATGCGTAACAAAAAGTATTGAAGTTTTATACTTTTTCTTCAACTCTTCAAGTAAGTTAAGTATCTGTGCCTCTATAGTTACATCTAAGGCAGTAGTTGGCTCATCAGCTATCATGATCTTTGGCTGAGTAACAAGAGCCATAGCTATCATCACCCTTTGCCTCATCCCACCACTTAGTTCATGAGGAAATTGATTAAATCTTCTCTCTGGAGTTGGAATTCCAACTTGTTTTAATGTATCAAGGGCTATCTCTTTTGCCTCTTTTCTTGAAGCATCTTTGTGTTCAATGATACACTCAGTAATTTGATCCCCTATTTTGAGGATTGGGTTAAGGGCAGTCATTGGCTCTTGGAAAATCATAGAGATTTTTTTACCAAGAATAGTGTGTTGCACTTCTGGCTGACTGAGCTTTAGTATATCTACCCCATCAACAAAAATCTCACCACCACTAATGTGCCCATTTTCTGCAATGAGTTGCATGATAGCAAGGGAGGTAACACTCTTACCACTACCAGACTCTCCCACAATTGCTAAGGTTTTTTGCTCATCAAGGGTAAAGCTAATGTGTTCAACAGCATTAAAAACGCCATCTTCTGTCCTGAACTTTACACTTAAATCTTTTACTTCTAATATAGTTTTACTCATCTATCTCTTTTTCTCCTACTGCCTTGAATCAAACGCATCTCTTAGGCCATCTCCTACAAAGTAGATTGCTAAGACCAATAAGAGATTCACAATTCCAGGTGGAATCCAAATCCAGGGCATATCTCGAAGCACAAGGAGCTTTTGAGCATCCATGAGCATATTTCCCCAACTAGGTGTTGGCTGTTGTACCCCCACCCCTAAAAACGAGAGGGATGCTTCCATCAATATAGCTTGTGCTGTTCCTATTGTTACTTGCACCATAATTGGAGCTAAAATATTTGGAAGAATATGTTTTAAAATAATTTTAAAATTCTTAGACCCAACAGCGTGACTTGCTAAGACATAATCGAGCTCTTTTACCCGTAGCACCTCAGCTCTCACTAAGCGAGCGGTACTTGTCCAACTTACAAATCCTATGGCAAGAATAACAATCCAAATGGAAGGATCCATGATTGTTGAAATCGATATTAATAGAAAAAGTACTGGAAAGGAGATAACTATATCTACAATCCTCATAAACACTGCATCAATAACCTTTCCAAAATACCCCGTAATAAGGCCAATACATGTTCCAATCAAGGTAGCTATCGAAACGGCTAACAGGGCAACCATCATCGTTACCCGAGCTCCATATACTAACCGTGAAAATACATCTCGCCCAAGACTATCTGTTCCTAACAGATGTTCAGCTGAAGGAGAAGCATATTTATTGTAAACATTTTGCCCCTCAATAAAGAAAAACTCACTCGGTTCATATGGGGCAATGAATGGGGCAAAGATCGCAACAACTACAAAGAAAATAGTAATAAAACCACCGATAACAGCGAGTTTGTTGCGTTTAAATCTTCGAAGCGCAAAATCATAAAAGCTATTTTTTTTAATCACACCTATCCTCACTTTAATTCCTAATCCTTGGGTCAACTACCGCATAGAGAATGTCACTCAAAAGGTTGCCAAGCAACACAAGGGTTGCTGTTATCAAGTTGAGGGCCATAATAATTCCATATTCCCTATCTTGGATTGCTTTAATTCCTAACTGCCCCATACCAGGCCAGTTAAAAATACTCTCTGTGATATATGCACCACTAAATAAAAATGGGATAGAGAGGCCAAATATTGTAACTACTGGGATAAGTGCATTACGAAAGGCATGTTTGTAGAGGATTACTTTGTTTTTTAACCCTTTTGCCTTAGCCGTCCTTATATAATCTTCCTTTAAGACATCTAACATATTTGAGCGAGTGAAACGAGAAACTGAGGCAATATTACCAAGAGATAATACGATGGATGGGAGAATGAGGTGATGAAGAACATCCCTAAAGTGGGCAAACCCTACATACCCTGCCCTCATATTCACCATCCCGCCGGAGGGGAAAATTCCAAGAATAAGGGCAAAGAAATAGATAACTAAGAGCCCAAAGAAGAACGATGGAATAGCAACTCCCACAAGGGATAAGAAGGTGAGAGAGTAATCAAGTTTTGTATTCTTTTTTACCGCAGCAACGACTCCAACAGGAATTCCCACAACAAACGAAAGGACAAATGCACTGAGGGTGAGGATAATTGTATTTGGTAGACGCTCTAATATGAGGGCACTGACAGAGTGATTCCCACTATAGGTGTATCCAAAGTTCCCTCTTACCACCTGCCCAATCCATTTCACGTATTGAATGTGGATTGGATCATTTAATCCAAGGGCATCCCTTGATGCCTCTAAGTCTTCCATACTAATTGAAGGATTCACAAAGTTTGCTAAAGGATCTCCTGGGGAGAGCTTCATAATACCAAACGATAGTATCGTTATTCCTAAAATAACTGGAAGAGAGAGCAATAATCGTTTTGAAATATATTTTAACACGTTTTTCTCCTAACTATGAATAAGGAAGAGCTCTGTTTGTCTTTTACTTAAAAAAAGAGCTCCACTTTTTGTAACCAGCACATTTTCTTCACTAATAATAGCAGGTCCTTCTTCATATAAAATAGTGGGTTCGATAGCAAATACCATCCCTTCCTCTATTTTTCCTCTTGCTTCTTTTCTATATTTTTTCTTATCAGGGCCTAATATGACTCCTCCATCATGAACAGCTCTTCCCACTTGGTGTCCAACTGCATGAAATATATCTTGGTATCCAGCCTCTAAGATATGATCCCTAGCTGCTTTATCAACGTTGACTCCTGTATTTCCAATAGTGAGAGCATGAACGGCTCTATTGATAGCTTCATATATCGTTTCAAAAGCCCTTTGCATAGGAAAAGACGCTTCACTCTCCCCTTTTTTTAACACATAGCACGTTCTTGCTATATCACTTGTGTAGCCCATGTAAGAGACGGAGAAGTCAAAAATAAGGTAATCCCCTGGTTGAATCCTTCTTTCACCCGGTGGACGATGCGCTATTTGATGGCTCATTACTATAGGGGGAGTGAGAGCTCCACTTATCCCATTTACTACACCTCGACGAATCATCCCTTTAATAAAGAGCTCTCCTATCTCTATTTCACTCATACCCACCTTTACCTGAGAAAACACTTCATCATAGATATCCAAGGTAATATCTATTGCTTTTTGGATATAGGCAATTTCTTGAGGGGACTTGATACTTCTCACTCGCTGTAAAAATGATTCACTCGATTCAATGCGTTCATTATAAGGATGGCCTAACATCTTCATTAATCTTCTATAACTGCCCACAGTGAGGCCATCACAAAGGGGATTATCTTTAGAGAAGTTCAGGGCAATTCGTTTAGGATCTATGTGGGAAATAATCTCACTCACCTTCTCTTCTATCCCTTTTGATGTGTAGGTAATGACTTTGTCAAAAAGATTACTTTCTACTACATCTTGTGCATCAATACTACTTGTTATCCCTATCGTTTCATGTTGTGTGATAATTAAAACAGCATCCCCTACGATAGAAAGACCAAATAAGAGGGGCATTGAAGGATCACTTCCCTCTTTTGTTTTTATGATGTAACAATCTATCCCCAATTCAGTTAAGAATTGCTGAACTTGTTGAATCTTCTCTTTGTGTAATGTATATGTTTCCATCATCTTGTGCTCCTTATCTCTTCTAACATCTTGGTAAAAAGGGCAGCTCCCTGAATTACAGAATCTCTATCGATTCTTTCATCTACCTGGTGCACTAGGGTGAGCACAGTGTGAAAATCGATAATGTTATTAATTGGTGAAAATCCATAGACATCACACCCAAGTTGTCCTAAAAATCTTCCATCTGTCCTTCCTAGAGCAAATACTGGTAAAAGAGTTCCTTCTTCAAAAAAGGAGGGAAATTGATCTCCTATGGATCTATACAAGGGATTGTCAATACTTGAAATAAATCCAGGTAAAAAGTCAGTAACTTCCCACAGAGCAGGAATTCCTTCAAACAACTCATTAAGAATAATGTGAGCATCTTCTATCCTTTTACCAGGAAGAAGTTGAATCGCAAACTCAAACTCAATAGTGTAGGGAAGGACATTTACCTGCTTTCCTATATCATACGAGTTGAGAATAAAGGCGTTATGAGAATTGTAGTGTTTAAAATGAGTGAGAAATGGATCTGTGATAGGTTCAACTATCATTTCATCATAAGCTACTGAAACAGGGTTAGGCTCTTTATGAAAGGTGTATGAACTCATTCTTTCAAGGAGTGTTGTGAATGTATCAACTGCCTTATTATTTGATTTAAATGATGAGGGGCCAGAATCTCCTGTTATCTTCACTTTGACTCCACATCGTCCTTTCTCTCCCATGGTGATAAGGTAATACCCTTTTTCCTGATGTTTGATATAAAAACCACCACCTTCATTAATTACAGCGCCGTTTTTAAACTCATCTTTATATACATCTGCAACATAGCGCATTCCATATTCACTTCCCGTCTCTTCATCGCTTGTTGCAACAAAATATAGAGGTCTATCTAAGGTAGATTCATCTACTTCTAAAAATGCAATGAGTTGCATTACTGTAAGGTGTTTTGTATCAACAGTACCCCTTCCATAAATGATATTATCTACTTCGATTGCATCAAATGGGGGGTAGGACCACTCTTGTCCTTCTGTGCCAACAACATCAAGATGGCTTATGAGAATAATGGGAGGCTTATTATTCAATGGCCCCTTATGAGCTATGATATTCTCCCTACTCTCTTCTTTTGTAACTATCGTATATTCTATATCGTGTTCTTTAAAAATTGATGCAATATAAGCACACAGGAGGTGCTCATTACCAGGAGGATTTGTTGTATTAATTCTAATCATCTCTTTGAAGATAGAGATGATCGATTCATCGCTATATTTCATTATAGTGTCCTAGTGATGTAATAGAGTTCAAGTTGACGAGTGCTTAACACTCGAGCACCATTGTCTGTAATAACTATATTCTCTTCTACAATGAATGAGGGTTTATCTCTATCTTGTATTACGGTGGGTTCGATTGCATAGACTTCATTCTTTTTCACAGATGAAAGAACTGCAGGCCTACTCTCATTATAAAAGCTTAATACTGTCCCCCCATCGTGAACTTGTTGCCCCACTTGGTGACCACTCGCGTGTGGGATTGTGGGGTAGCCCCCCTCTTCTATAATGCTTCGTCCAACTTTATCAACTTCCCACCCTGCCATTTTTGGTTTAATAGTATCGATGATGGCGCTCACAGCGTTAATTGTTGTATTAAAAGCTCTCAAAGTTTCTTCATCAGCTTGAGTTTCACCCTTTTTTAGGGCATAAAAGCTACGAGCTATATCTGATGTGTAATTGTTATATTTCACAGAAAAATCAATAATAAGAATATCTCCTTCTTGTAAGATATTATTACTATTGGGTTTTCTATGAGAAAGACCGCAGCGAGTGATACAAATAAGGGGATATGAGTAGGGTTCATCAAATGCATTCACTACTCCCTCTTCTTTCATAAGGGGAATAAATAATTCACCTATTTCTGTTTCACTCATCCCAATTGCAATCTTTTCTCTCACTTTATCATAAATAGAACATGTTTTTTGTACAGCTATCTCAATTTGTTCGATTTCATATTTACTTTTTATTGCCCTGAGTTCCTTGATAAAGACCTCTGACGAGCACTCAATGCTCTTTAAGAGTTCTTTAGATATCATATCACCGAGCATCAAGTACTGCCCCATAGTAAGTCCATCTATTAAATAATCATCTTCACTTATATTAAGGGCAAGTTTTTTGATCTCTAGTGAAGTGAAGAGCTTCATAAAATCGACTTCAAAATCATCTTCTACAGTGACAACATCAAATATTTTAAAGCCCTCATACATAGGAGCATCAGTTTTTCCAGTTACAACATAGTGATGCCCATCTGAACGAAAGAAAAAAGCTGTTTGAGCTACAACATGAACAGGAAGGAGGAGAGGAAGTACTACATCACTATCTTCACGAGATAAGATGAGATAGGTATCGATCCCCTCTTTTTGCAATATTTGGGTAAGTTGATCTATTTTTTCAGTTTTCACATTGTTTCTCCTAGTACATATTGTTGTATGAGTTGAATAAGCACCTTAAAACAAAACTCTACACTCTCTACACTAATTCTTTCATTCACTCCATGTATTAAAGGAAGAATGTGGGTAAATGGCTCACTTTTTACAAGGGGGGCAAACCCAATAACTTCACAACCGAGTGGATGTAAGAATTTACCATCATTGCTTCCGGGTGTAATGAATGGAAGAAGGGATGTGATAGTAGGGTCAATAGTTTGAAGGGAGTGTACCATAATTTCAACAATCTCTTTTGAAGGTATTGCCTCATACCCTTTTGAAAAAGAGAGATGCTCTATTACTACAGGTAACTCATCTAGTGCCTTTTTGATCTTATCTTCAAATTCTTCTTTTGAGAGGTGGGGTAATAGGCGACAGTCAAAATCTACATAAGCTCTATAGTTTTTCTCAACTTGAGTATTTCTAGCTCCTCCATGGATAATAGTAGCTGTAATCATATTTGAGCTCATGGTATCGATGAGGTTTTTTGTCTTCTCATCCTCTACTTCACAAAAAACTTTCTTAAGTGTTTCACTTGTTGTTGCTAGATTTTCATCAAAGGTGAGGTTTTGCAGGGTATTAATGGTTTTAATTAGGGTTGCTTCGTGCCTAAGGTCAGGAAAGTAGGGATTAAAGTTATCACTCTCTTTTACCTTCACCCTCACTCGAGCAACTGACTTTTGACCACTTTCAAAGAGGTAGTGACAAGATCCTTCTTTATCAAATAGGGCAAAACCACCCCCCTCATTTATCACATATTTATTACTTAATTTCTCTTTCATCCCCTCTTCTTCTAATAACTTCATTAATCCAAAGGAAGAACCCCTCTCTTCATCTGCGCTAAAGAGAAAGGTAATTCCTTTTGTGAGGGTGTTGGCAATGGGGGCAAGTTCTTTAATGCACTGTATGGCACAAGATGTAAAATATTTCATATCGAGTGCTCCCCTGCCATAGAGAACTCCATCAACTATTTCACCACTAAATGGATCAACCTTCCAATCCTCTTTATGAGCTAATACCACATCGAGATGATTTAATAGTATCAGGTCATCTTTAGTTTCAGGGCCGAGGTGAACAACAATGTTCCCCCTATTGGTACCATATATATATGTTTCATATGGGATATTCAGTGAGTCACAAATTTTTTGTATATATTCTACAGCAATAATTTCATTTCCAGGAGGGTTTTGAGTATCAAGGCGTATCAGGTCCTGTAATATAGAAATTGTGTCATTCATTGTACCTATCTCCTAAAAAGGATGAAGATCTGTACAGTACAGGTGTACTGTACAGAGTAGATTCTTACCGTTTATTTAAAGAACCAGAGATGTGAGTTTAAGGTATACCCACGTGTGTCAGGATCGAGTCCACCAACGTTGTTACCGGCAACTACAGTCTCATTTTTACCAGCATAGGTAAACCAAGGAAGGTCCTCAGTAATTTGTTCTGATATTTTGTGTAAAATAGCAGATCTCTTTGCTTGGTCTGTGGTAATAGCTTGCTCAGCAAACCATTTTTGAACATCTTTATTCTCATAATGGTAGAAGTTCCAGAATTGATCATCAACGAAGTATTGAGCATATTCATTAGAATCTGATTCTTGAGCAAAACCTAATAGGTAGGCATCAAAAGCTGCGTCTGTTCCAGAAGATGCTTTATCAAATTGTGGTGAGTTAGCTAAGTTACCATTTTTGTCACTCTTTCTGAGTAATACATCAATGAGTGCACCAAAATCGACTAACTTTAAGTTCAAGTCAACTCCAGCCATCTTCCATTGTTCTTTTAAGATAGAAGCTTGAGGGGAGCTGCTTTCAGCATAGAATAAATCAATTTTTAATGGTTTACCATTTTTCTCATAGACTTTTGTTGTATTATTCATCACATACCCTTCACTTTCGATCATCTTTTTTGCTTTTGAAAGGTCGTAATTGTAAGGATTGTCGTTTGGTGAGTCAGCAAATGATCCTTTAGGGAAGATTGAGTCGTGAGCATATCCTGTAACACCGTATGCACCATTTACAAGGGCTTCTTTGTTAGTTGCATAAGCAAGTGCTTGACGAATTGTTTTGCTATGAACAGGTTTTTCTCCACGAGTATCAACTGCTCTACCTGGACCTGTCATAAAGCCAACATAATCAACACTTAACATTGGATATGTGTAGAGGGTGAAGTCAGAGCTATTTTTAAAGGTATTATACCCCTCTTCTTTCACTTCGAGCATATCAATTTCACCACTTTGTAGTTGAGTTGTGAGGGCAACACTTTCACCAAATTTTACAATGATTGTATCAATTTTTGGCTCACCTTTATAATAGCTTGCATTCTTTGTCAACGTAATTGAGTTTCCAACTTTCCACTCTTTTAGTTTATAAGGTCCTGTTCCAACAGGAGAAGCATTAAAAGGAGCTTTCTCTAACTCAGCGATGTTGATATTTTTAATGTGGTGCTCTGGAAGAATTTGGAGATAGAGTCCTGGAAGGAATGTTGCACTTGGACTCTTAATTTTCACAGTAACTGTCATTTTATCGGGGCTCAGGGTAATACCACTGAAAGGGCCAGCAGGATTTTCTTTGAAAGCTTCTACGCCAACAATGTCATTCACACGGTCAACTCCACCAGCATAATCTGGGTGAGCGAGCATTTTGAAAGTAGCAACGACATCATCCCCATCAAATTTTTCACCATCATGCCATGTTACATTTTTTGCTAAATTGAAGGTATAGGTTACTTCGTCTTTAGCAATCGAGAATGAAGAAGCAAGTCCTCCAACAATTACTCCATTCTTATCAGGTTCCACAAAGTTATCAAATATCATATTTGTAACAAGGGAGTCTTGACGAGATGGGAAGAAGAGTGGGTTCAATGTTCGTGGTGCACTATTACTTCCGATAATAAGTGGACTTGCAGCCTTTGGGGTACTCTCACCTTGTCCTCCAGCAAACACAAAATTGGTTGCGAGAAGTAACACAGCTAAGAATAAGAAAACATTGCGTTTTTTCATAATACATTTTCCTCCATTAGAAAATTTCTATCTATATATATTAGATTTCACTCATATGGTGTAAATCTAACAGATGACCTTATTTGTTGAGACTCGTAAGCCACTTTTCAATTCTATCTAAAGCTTCCTGTAACAAGGCGCGGCTTGTTGCATAACAAATTCTCACACTCCCTTCAGCTCCTGGGCCAAAGAATTTAGAAATTCCTGGCACAACAGCAACTTTTGCTTCACTTTTACATCTTTCAGCAAACTCTGTAGAACTAAGACCTGTTTGGGTAATATCTACAAAGAACATATAGGTAGCTTGAGGTACTTTGCAATGTAATCCTGGTATCTTGTTAATTCTATCCACTCCGTAGTCACGATTTCCTTCTAAGTGAACAAGAAAAGATTCAAGCCAAGGCCTCCCTTTTTCAAGGGCTGCCATTGCACCTATTTGAGAGAGGCTTGCAATCCCTCCAGCTGTTGTTCTCACATGAGAAGTATCAACGAGAGTTTCAAATATCTCTTTGTCATGAGCATACAGCGCACCTGCTCGTAAGCCAGCAACTCCAAAGCTTTTAGAGAAGCCAAAGACACTTAATGTTTTTTTGTTTCTCTCTTTTCCTAATTGTAAGATGCTTACAAAAGGCTTTTCACTGTAGACAACATCTGACCAAATTTCATCATTCATAATCCATAGGTCATACTTATTTGCAAGGGTGAGAATAATATCTAACTCTTCTTTTGAATAGACAAGTCCTAAGGGGTTATGGGGATTACATAGGCATATCATCTTTGTCTTTGGGGTAATGTAAGACTCTAAAGTTGTTAGATCTACAGAGTCATTTACAACCTTCGCTGGAAAGAGGGTTACTGTTGCACCAGCTGCTAAGGATGATTCTCTAAAGAGGTAATCAACGGGGTCAAAAACTATTACTTCATCCCCTTCTTTTAATACACTCTTAGCAATAATATACATGCCCCTTGCTGCACTATCTATTGGTAGAACTAAAGAGGGATCTACTTCTTCTTGTTTATGAGTATTAATATAATTTGCTATTGAGTGTTTAAAGGACTCAAGCCCTGTGTGTGGGGTATAAGAGAGGTAGCCATCTTTGAGGTAATCAACAATAGCATCTGTAATTTCTTTAGCTACTGGGAAATCGGGATCTGCTGCTGTAAGGGGAATTACTCCATCAGCAACTTCTGCCCATCTGCCATTATATGCCTTTCTTTTGAGAGCTTCTAGATTCACACTATCATCACTAAACAACGAAACATCGACCATGATTACCAACCTTATAATTTAGATATTCAATAATGTGCATAAAGATACAAGATACTTACAAATGTGTCAATTAATTATCAATAATAATGCTTTTATATAATTTTTTCTCACTTATATAGAGCGAAATAATAAAGAAATATAAGATAAAATAAATATATATGCTTTTC
>CAYVRR010000047.1:0-15410 GCA_964453215.1 uncultured Spirochaetaceae bacterium
TTTTAAGCACAACCTTCAAAAAAAATCTATTAAGTCATAATAAAAAACATAGGAGTAAAACATCTCTATAAAATAGATCTATGCCAACTAAAGTATCGACCATAATAAGATGGATGAGATTATATGACATTTTCAAAAGACTCCTGTATTGCGTAGTTGAACAACATAGAAATATTACAAAAATATCTTTTAATATTTCATGATAATTGAACAAAACATAGAGCATTTTCTTTATCTTTTTGATACAATAATTTTAGAAAAAGGATGCTAGTTGGTCAAATCACATGTATTTGGTTGAACTATTCTAGCTTAAAAGATAAAAATGGAACAAATCCATACCTTACAAACACTTAATCAGGATGATGAACCTCCCCTGAGTCAAGCAAATGAGAGTGAAATACCACTTTATGAACAGAGCAAGTTCCCATCCAAAGAGAGAGGGATTAAGCAACTCTTACCTAAAAGTGAGGAGTTTAGAAAAACCTTTTTTCCTCATACAAAAAAACGGGAATGGGACAATTGGCATTGGCAATTATCTCACCGTATAACGACCCTTTTTGAAATCTCTCGATTTATCAACCTCACAGAAGATGAACAACAAGCCCTGCAAGAGACTGAGCACACTTTCCCTTTTGCAGTTACCCCCTACTATCTAAGCCTACTAGACCTTAATGACCAGATGAGTCCTTTAAGGAAAACTATAATTCCATCAATAAAAGAATCTTTCATTGATGAAGTAGAGAGTATCGACCCCTTACACGAACAACACTCATCAGTAACACCTTGTATTGTTCACCGCTACCCCGATAGAGTTTTATTCCTTACAACAAGCTTTTGTTCAACCTATTGCCGATATTGTACAAGAAGTAGAATGGTTGGAGGTCACAATGAAGTATTAGAACCTCATTGGAAAGAGGCAATTGATTATATAAGGAACACTCCCACTATTCGTGATGTAATCATCTCGGGAGGAGACCCTCTCACCTTACGTGATGAAAAACTTGAATGGTTACTAAAAGAAATAACCTCTATAGAGCATATTGAAATTGTGCGTATTGGAACAAAAGTGCCTGTTGTAATGCCAATGAGAATCACTTCTAATCTTATTTCTATCCTAAAACGCTACAAACCCATCTACATGAGCATTCACGTCACCCACCCAGATGAGATTAGTGCTGAATCCTCCTTAGCCTGTAATCGACTTAGCGATGCTGGAGTTGTCCTTGGCAGTCAAACAGTACTACTAAAGGGAGTTAATGATAACGTTGAAGTACTAAGCTCCCTCTTTCACAAACTCCTCAAGGTGAGGGTACGACCATATTACCTCTATCAGTGTGACCCAATAATTGGCTCTGCCCACTTTAGAACAACAGTAGATACAGGAAAAGAGTTAATAAGAGGATTACGGGGATACACCAGTGGCTATGCCATACCACAGTATGTAATAGACACCCCAAAAGGGGGTGGAAAGGTACCCATCCTCCCTGAGTATGAAATTGGACGTGATAATAACAACCTCTACCTTAAAAACTATGAGGGAAATATCTACTCATACCCCATAGGAAAGGGAGAATAACTCATGCTTATTGGCTTAACATATGATCTAAAAGATGATTATATCAACTCAAAGTATAGTGAAGAGCACATAGCTGAATTTGATTCACTCGTCACTATAGATGCAATAGAGAATGCAATCAGACTTCAAGGATACCAAACAATACGAATTGGGAATATAAAAAGCCTTGTTACCTACCTTAGTAATGGCAACACATGTGACCTTGTATTTAATATTGCAGAGGGATTACATGGATTGTGCAGAGAGGCACAAATACCAACACTCCTTGATGCCTATGAAATCCCCTATGTATTTTCAGACTCATTTACCCTCTCCATCACTCTTCACAAAGGAATTGCAAAATCTATAGTAAGTGAACATAAGGTTCCTACCCCCGATTATGCAATTATCCAAGAAGTAAAAGATATTGAACATATTACTCATCCCTATCCCCTCTTTATGAAACCAATTGGGGGTGGAACAGGAATGGGAATCTCAGCACACTCTATTGTCCATACCAAAGAAGAACTACTAAATCATTCAATTCATTTACTAAAAGAGTATAGACAACCAGTTCTTGTTGAAACCTACCTTGAAGGGAGAGAATTTACTGTAGGAATCACTGGAACAGGAGATGAGTGTGAAGCAATTGGAGTAATGGAAATTATAGTAAACTCATCGTATGATAATGGAATTTATTCTTACAAGTCAAAACAAGATTACCTCTCTTTTACTTCCTACGCATTAGTTGATGGAGAAATCGCTATTGAGTGTGAAGAAGTTGCTCTTAATGCCTATAAGGCTTTAGGATGTCGTGATGGTGGACGGGTAGATTTAAAGATGGATGGAGGGGGAAAGGTCCACTTTCTAGAAGTAAACCCCTTAGCTGGATTACATCCAGTTGATTCAGACCTCCCTATTCTTTGTTACAAAAAAGGACTTAGTTACCAAGATCTCATAACAAGGATACTCAATTCAGCACTATCTCGTATCAATAAGATGAAGTTAGAATGCGTATCTTAATTATACATGATCAATTAAGCAAGAAACCCTCTTTAGATGAAATTGATACAATGGAGCAAGTGATGTTTGTTCACGATGCCCTAACGCATCAAGGGCATGAAGTACTCATACTCCCATTTTCTCTTAACCTCATAAAAATGAAAAGAACAATTCTCTCCCTTTCTCCTCATCTCATCTTCAATCTCGTAGAAACTCTTCATGGAAGCTCACTACTACATATTCCTCCATCCCTCTTTGAGTCGCTCGATATTCCCTTCACAGGGGTTTCTAGCCTATACATGATGCTTACATCAAATAAAATAGTAGCAAAAATGGAGATGGTGAAAGCAAACCTACCCACTCCTAGATGGATAGCACATAACCATAATCTACATACCAAAGAATTAATTGGCTTGCCTGTTATCATGAAACCGATATCTGAAGAAGCATCTGTTGGAATTAATGATGAATCAATAAGAACATGTTATTCAACAGAATATGTAGATGAACTACTCTCTTCAAAAACTCTATTTTTAGAAGAATACATTAATGGAAGAGAATTCAATGTCTCTATTTTACGTATTGATGATAAGCCTGTTGTTCTTCCACCAGCACAAATGCTATTTATTGATTATCCTATAGACAAACCAAACATAGTTGGTTATGAAGCGAAATGGGAAGAATCCTCCTTTGCCTACCATCACACAACACGCTCCTTTACCTATACAGAAGATGATGAACCTCTCATTGAAGAATTAAGGAATCTAACATATAAAGCTTTTTCCCTTTTTGGCAGTAAAGGATATATGAGGGTAGATTTTAGAGTAGATTCATTCAATACACCTTACATTCTCGAAGTGAATGCAAACCCATGTATTCATAAAAATAGTGGGTTTGTTGCAGCAGCTAAAGAAGCAGGAATCCAATACGATGAATTAATAGAACTCATCATCAAAGGATGAATTTATGTATCGAACTGAACCAAAAAAAAGTGATATACAATCCGTTCACTCACTTTTACTTCAATCAGGTTTCTTTAATGATGAAGAGGTAGAAATTGGTGTTTCTTTAATAGAAGAGAGATTAACTAAAGGGGTAGAATCTGGCTACTACTTTTTGTTTTTAGAAAAAGAGGGACAATTACTAGGATATACCTGTTTTGGACCAATACCAGGAACTCAATCAAGTTTTGACCTCTATTGGATTGCAGTAGATATATCTATCAGAGGAAAAGGAATTGGTTCCACCCTCCTCACTCATAGTGAGCAAGAAATGAGAAAAATGAATGCAAAAAGAGTCTATATAGAAACATCCTCATCTCCCCTATACATGCCAACACGATCTTTTTACATAAGAAATGGGTATTCATTAGAAGCAGAGTTAAAAGACTATTATGCCTATAAAGATAATAAACTTATCTATGTGAAAAAGTTGTAATTTATTTTAAAACAACCAAAAAACAATAAATACAACCAGCACATGGTAAAAAAATTTCACATAACAGAAAATTTTTACTTGAAACCGTACCATCAGTGATTTATTATATAAAGGCTTGTGATTCCTATCTTATTAAGAGAGACATATACTACACACATTTAGCTTTAAGCCCAAAAAAGATTGAAGAGCACTTATATATCTGAAGGAGGGTAGCTGTGAAAAAGACGTTTCAAATAGGTGGGATAATTTTAGTAATTATTGTGAGTATAATGGGATGTAAGCTCTCCTCAGAGACAACTACTACGAGTGTAAAAGTCTCTAAAATATCTGCCAGTGCAGAATCTCGAAGCATTACTACAAGAGAGACTGTAGTAGATATTACTACAGATACAGAACTGTGGCTTATGCCAACAAGAAGGGGCTGGAATGAACCTATCCAATCAAGCAATGTCTTTGACATTAAAAAGTACACTCCTAATGCACAGGGTGAATTTAGTATCACCGGTGAAGACTTCCCAAATTCAACATTTGTCATCTTCGTTATGGATGCCAATAAAATCAATAACGGTACTGATAAAATTGATAAAGAAGCAATCCTTGGTTTTCTCACTCTCAATTCCGATGATAGACCTGTAATCGAATGCCCTCCTGCAAATGAAATAATAGGAGAAATTTCTTTTGGAGATGTCCTTATAACAGATGATTATTATACAACATCTACTTTAGGACTTGAAGAAAATCGAGGTGCCTTCACTCCTGAGATGTTAGAAAACTAGAAAAGGATATGATCATTCATAATGCAGGGCTAATGGCATTAAATGTGCTTATAAACACCTTTGAAAATGAGTATTATTGTCCATCTATACATCTTGTGTATGAATTTAGTGAAGTGACTCCACAAAATGCTAATGCTATTGTATGGAGAGATGTAGAAATTCAAGTCTATAGTCAAGATACGACTTCTACTATGGGTCTTTTCAACCCAGATGGGGTTCAAGTTGGCACTAATATAACTTCCTATGGAAGTGGAAGTGCAGCTAAATGGGCTTTTACAATTCCTATGGATACGTTCAAAATGTATTGTGAACCAGGAAACTTTTGGGAATTACGACTCGATGATGGCACCACTATATTAGCTGAGTTTGATCTATCAGTTGCAATTCTTTATGATGAGAATGGAGTTCCAATTATTCCTATTCCAAAACTAGATGTTGTATATGACAGTGATACATCAATTGTGGAAAGTGTTACCTTCAATTGGTTTTATTTTGGCTCAGATGGGACAACTACATATAATCTCACAGACTCAGAACAAGTCAATCGTATTATTGGCTATGATGAATTTTGTATGCAAGGTTATCAAGACAATGATGCGAGCAGTCTCACATCCTACATGTTCAGGGAACCTAACCCAGAACACCCTACAGCTGGAGGAATGCAAGGTGATCTCATCACAGCACATACCTTACTCCCTGGTATCATAGAAGCAAATATTTTTAATGATATGAGTTATAGTTTTGGACTAAATGGAGTTCAGTGCTCAAGGGCAGATTATGAGTAAAAAAATGTATAATACGTAGGAGCTTCTTGATTCATAGAACTCTTTTAACTATTAATCGATATAGAATATTAGTATCTTTTGCTCAATATTTAAGTTTATTGCAACATCTTGTGAGCAACTATCTCAATTCTTTTAATAGCATAGGGAAAAAACTCTTTCATGCTAGAGCAAAATCTATATCCATCTATTCCCCTATTTCGTTTACAGCCCCCTCTACAAAGAGGGCGCCACTGGCAATTGATGCAATCATCGCTCGTGTTCGGAGAGTCTTTAATGAAACGTAGTTCGCCTCTTTTATCATCAAGAGTAGAGAAAGAGTCATTCACTATATTCCCTAGGAGATGTTCATCATCACAGTAAAAATCACATGGATAGATATTCCCATTTGCCTCAGCTACATATTGAACAGAACAAACACCAGCCATATCACAACTCTCTGGTGGGTATCCTGCTACCATACCAACAAGATTGTCAAAAAACCTAATTGAAATAGGATTTCCTTGTTGCCATGCAAAATACCACCTATCAAATAGTTCTTTCAAAAAGTGAGTATAATTTTCTCTATCTAAAAATGTATCACCACCGATATCTTCGACACTCGACATGCAGGGAATGAATTGAAGGTATTTATATCCTCGATTCATCAAATAATTGAGCATCAGATCAACATTTTGAGCTATCTCATTGGTAACAACGATAAGAAGATTATATTCAACTTCCCACTTTGCTAAGAGGTTAATTGCGTGTTGAACTTTTCGTCCACTCCCCCTTTTATCTTGAGTAACCCTGTGTATATCATGGAGCCTAGGAGTTCCATCAAAAGAGACTCCCACCAAGAAATTATTCTTCTTGAAAAAAGCAGCCCACGATTCATCTATATCAACCCCATTTGTTTGAAAAGCATAATTTATTGTAGCATTATCTTTATTAAGTGCATTCACTCTCTCAACAAAATCCTCATAAAAGATACGTCCAGCTAAGGAGGGCTCCCCACCTTGAAACATGAAAGAGCAATGATGAGATTCATCCAAGGATTTACTAATGATGGCATCTACTATATCACTCGTCATAAATGGATAATGGTGAACTTCTCTATGAGCTGCTGTGTCGAGGTAAAAGCAATAATCACATGCTAAATTACACCTTGAAGAAGCTGGTTTTATCATCATAGTAAGATAATCTCGTTTAGGCATGCCCTCTCCTTAATTAGATAAATAATGATACTACCACATAATAAAGATTGAGCCAATAAAAGATCCCTTGATCAGTGGTATGTGCTAAAGTATAGATTGATTATATCCCAGTGAGCTTCTCTCTTTTTTTCTTTAATCACAATGCGTTCATCAACATTAATTAATTCACCACTACTCACTTTCCCACTCGTAAAAGGAATTGGATCTATTGTTGTGTAGTAGGTTATTACCTCTTTTGCATGTTCCCCTAGCATCTTAGAGCCAGCAAAAGGGGTGAGTATGGAAGAAGCTGTAAAGGGATCAAGAAATACTATCCTCATTCTTTCTTTATCATTAACTACATCAGCAATCCCCTGTGCTACCCATGCACCTGCTGAATGAGCAATAAGGGTAATGCTCTTCTTATCATCTGCTTGAATAAGGGTGGAAGCAATTCTCTTTCCAATAGCATACCCATTTTTAGCAGCTCGCAATTTATTATGAGAAGCATCAGTCCAATCTATAGCTACCCCCCCATACCGCCTCTCTTTATCCTTAGCCCAACCAAAAGGGGTATCACCAGAGCCATGTATGTAGAGTGTAATAGAGGAATCAGTAAAAGCAATAATTCTTTTTGCTTCTCGAAGAGCTGTTGTCTCAATGAGGGCACTAGATGAGCAACCTATTAACATTATTAAAGTTAAAATAGAATATAAGAGCATCAAAAAAACAAAACAGGGTGTTTTTACACTTTTTCTATTTTGATCTCCTGTTGTTACATAAACTCTTTTAAACATAAATAGGTAGCTCCAAAATTATGAAGATTCTATTGCCATCATTGCAGCTTTTGTTGCATGAATGATAGTGGTATCAAATAGGGGCAAATGAGTATCTTCTTGCTGAATCAAAAGCCCTATTTCAGTGCATCCAAGAATCACTCCCTGAGCCCCTTTAATACGAAGATTCTCAATAATTGAGAGAAACTTCTGCTTAGATGATGGTGATATAACTCCCTTCACTAATTCATTATAAATAACTGAGTGAATAATGGCTCTCTCCTTCTTATCAGGAATAATAACTTCAAACCCTTTTTCTATCAGTTTTTCTTTGTAAAAATCTTGTTCCATCGTATAGGCAGTTCCTAAAAGAGCCACTTTCTCTATATTCTGCTCTTTTAAAACTTCTGCTGTAGCAAGCGCTATGTGAACAAACGGAATATGAATGGCCTCTATAATAGCATGAGCAACTTTGTGCATAGTGTTTGTGCAGAGGAAGATGATATCAGCACCAGCTCTTTCTAAGTTCATTGCAGCTTTTGCAAGAACATTTGCACTTAAGTCCCATTCCTCTTTTACTTGATACTCTTCAATCTCAGCAAAATCTACACTATAAAGAACTATACGAGCACTATGGAGTCCCCCTAATTCTTTTTTCACTACCCTATTAATAATCTGGTAATAGGTTACCGTGCTCTCCCAACTCATGCCACCAATGAGGCCAATCGTTTTCATATTCTTATACTTCTCTTTGAATATTATCTATTCATCTATTATTTCTTAGGAGGAACAAAGAGGTCACTCCATGTGTTGTAGCTTGAAACTTCTTCTAGAGGCTTTCTACTTCTCTCACTTCTTTCAGCACTTTGATGCTTTTCACTCAACACAGACATTTCTCCTGGATAGCCAACAATCATCAAGATCTCAAGAACAACATCATCTGGAATGCCTAATACTGTTTTTGCTTTATTTGCATTAAAGCCAACAATTGGATGGACATAAAGACCCTCTTCTACTGCTTGAATTTGGTATGCCATTGCTGCCATTCCAAGTTCAAAATAGGCTAATTCCCTCTCTCCCATCGTCATAGACCAATCTGGATGAGTTGCAAATGCTGCAATCGCTGGAGCTTGCTTTGCCCAATAGTTTCCTCCAACTAAGGTCTCTTTTAATTCATTAAGGGTATTCTCTTCTACTGTTGTAATAATTCTCCATGGTTGGTTATTCCCACTTGAAGGAGCTGTGTGTGCAGCTTCAACGAGACGTTCTAAGATCTCTTTATCAACTGGTTTAGTTGAAAGAGCGCGATATGCCCTTCTTTTTTCAATTGCGGGTAATAATGACATATTCGTAATTCTCCTTTTTTTGCATCTACTCATAGATATGTATGTATGTAGTATACTATCATAAATAATAGACTCATCGTAAAGGGGAATTATATGAAAAAACAAAAAACAGTTCCTAATAATAGTAGTGTTATTGATTTCTTAGCTCTTATAGAAAATGATAAAAAGAAAAAAGATGCCTACACACTCTTACGTGTGTGTGAAACAAAAAGTGGCTTCCCTCCCACTATGTGGGGTTCATCAATTATTGGGTTTGGCTCTTGTCACTACATCTACCCATCTGGTCATGAAGGGGATACTCCATTAATAAGCTTCTGTCCTAGAAAAAATAATTTTAGCATATATTTAGCTGTTGGCAATGAAACAATCCCTAACCTCCTTCTTCGTCTAGGAAAACATAAAATGGGAGTAGGTTGTCTCTACATAAAACATCTTAGTGATATCGATCTGAGTGTTCTAGAAGAGATAATTGATGAATCTATCAATTTCTTGAAAAATAATTATGAAGTTACAGCACCATAAAGAGGTTAGACTATTGTCATATTATTTACATTGAAAAAATGGTACCCAAAATGCAAATGACTTGCAATTAGTAATTAATATTTGTATATTCACACAGTAGGAGAAACACATGAAAAAACTAACTTACATAATTTTACTGATAGCTTTGTCCACAACGGGTATTCTATTTGCATCAGGGAATAAAGAAAAAGATGTACAAGATAAAAAAATCACCATTGCAGTAAGCATTCTACCACAAAAATATGCAGTTGATAGAATTGCAGGAAACTTGGTTGAAACAATTGTATTAGTAGGAGAAGGACAATCCCCTCACTCATATGAACCAACACCCCGTCAGATGTCGGCTCTCTCATCCGCACGTGCTTGGATTCTCAGTGGTACAGACTTCGAACAAGCCCTGATTGGAAAAATTACGTCACTCTACCCCAATTTACTTATCATTGATGGGACAAAAGGAGTAACTTTTCGCTTATTAGAAGAGCACGATCATGATGATCATGATGATGATTATGATGACGATGACGATGATGACGACGACTTTTACGATGATAGTGATGATGATAGAAACAATCTTCGTTATGATAAACACACCTGGTTATCATATGAGCCCTATAAAATATTAGTCAACCATATCTATAGAACCCTTGTTAAGATTGATGCTCAACATAGTGAGATATATAAAACTAATATGGATCAATTTATTGATGAAATTGATGCCCTTTTCTCATCTCTTTACAAAGAACTCGCTTTCCTAAAAGGATCTAAGGTTTTTGTCTTCCACCCCTCTTTTGGATACCTTTTTGATGAGTTTGGCATTATTCAAGAAGCAGTTGAAACTGGTGGGAAGGAGCCAACTGCAAAAAACTTAGTAGCCTTAATAGAAGAAGCGCGAGAAGAGAGAGTAAAAGTAATATTTGTCCAATCACAATTTCCCGTAGAGGCTGCAAAGAATGTTGCTAATGCTGTTGGAGCGAAAGTGCTTCCTTTAAACCCATTAGCGTATGACTGGATCAATAATATTAAAAGTATTGCTTCAGCACTTTTAGAAGCGAGTAAATAATATGAAAGAAATTAAACAGACAATACAACCCCTCCCTTTAAAAACACCAAGTGGGAAAGTTGTCCTAGAGTTTTCTCGTGTAAACTTCTCATACCCCTCCCAAAAAGTCCTCACCAATACCTCCTTCCACATTCATGAAGGGGAGGCAGTAGCCCTTGTTGGCCCCAATGGAGCAGGTAAAAGTACTATTTTAAAACTACTTCTTGGCCTAGAGATTGCAAACAGTGGAAGAATCACATTATTTGGAAAAAGTGTGAAAGAGGGAAAGAAAGATATTGGGTATGTTCCTCAGTATGCCCAGTACGACTCAGCATTTCCAATCTCAGTATCTGAAGTCGTAAGTATGGGACGACTTTTGCCATGGCTTTCACGCTATAGTAATAAAGATAAAGAGAAAGTGAATGAAGCATTAGAGTTGATGAATATTGAGCACCTTGCTACCAGGCCCTACTATGCATTAAGTGGTGGCCAGCGACGTAGAGTCTTAGTTGCTAGAGCCCTTGCATCAAACCCCAAAATGCTCATCCTCGATGAACCAACAGCAAATATGGATAGCTTGAGTGAACAAAGTTTCTATGAGGCTCTCCACAAAGTAAAGGGGAGAACTACAATTCTTATAGTAACCCATGATACCTCTTATGTATCAAATTTAACTGATCGAGTTTTATGTGTCGGAGATACATCCAAAAGTGGACACATCTCTAATCTTGTTCAACATCCCCTTGCAATTGAAGAAATTGATGGGCAAAGACCTTATTTAAAAATATTACATGAATCAAAAGTAGATCATTCTTGTGAATGTATTTCAGAGGAGAACTCATGAGTGATTTCTTACGTGCCCTTTTTGACCCAAATATGCCATTTGTGAGAAATGCCCTCATTGCGGGATTACTCTCTTCAATTCTATTTGGAATTATTGGAACTGTTGTAACTGTAAAAAGAATTGCATCCCTCGCAGGGGCAATTTCTCACGCAGTTCTTGGAGGAATAGGACTTGCTTTGTATGTAAGTGCAACAGGAATTATTCCCTCTATGCCACCACTTGTTGGAGCAATACTTTTTGCAATCCTTGCTGCAGTTATTATAGCTTTTGTATCCCTTAAAGCGAAGCAGAGAGAAGATACAGTGATTAATGCAATCTGGGCAGTAGGAATGAGTATTGGTGTTGTGAGCATGGCAAAGACGCCAGGGTATACAGATCCTTTAGGATACTTATTTGGTAATATTCTTTTAATTAGTAATACTGATTTACTGCTGCTAGCTATCCTCGACATAATCGTAATAGGGATTGTGTGGAGATTCTACCCCCAAATTGAAGCAACAAGTTTTGATGAAGAGTTTGCCAAAGTAAGAGGAATTAATACGCACCTCGTATTCATTATCTTACTCATCATCACAGCGATTGCAATAGTGTTACTACAAACATTTGTTGGAATTGTCATGGTAATAGCTATGCTCACACTTCCCTCTGGTACAGCTGGCTTCCATGCTCGAGGCATGCTCAGTATGATGGTTTTTAGTACAATCTACTCGAGCCTTTTTAGTGTTGCAGGGTTAGTAAGTGGCTGGCAACTCGACATGCCAGTTGGAGCTATGGTTGTGTTGGTCTCTGGTGCAGTGTTTCTTATCCTCTCAATCTATAAAATGGGTAAAGGGAAAAAGAAGGGGGTAAAGAATTGACTAAAGCAAGAAGAAGTATTTTAGAGATACTTATTGACTCTGTTGAGCCTAAAAGTGCCCTTGACCTCTTTTCACTTGTTGAAAAAGAGATGAATCAAGTTACCGTTTATAGAACACTTCACTACCTTGAAAAAAAAGGGTATATCGATTCATTTATCCTCCATTGCACACAAAAAGGGACAGAAAGGTATTATGTAGCAATTAGTGATGGCAATGGCAATAACTGCGCCCACCATCACTGGTTTCACTGTGAAGTATGCCATTCTTTTACTGACCTCGGCTCTTGTCAAATAGAGTCACTCATCTCTCAATATAATAAAAAACATAATATTACAATATTACACCACAATTTATCACTTAGTGGGAGGTGCCATTTGTGCCAACAAAAAGGGGAGATTGACTCATCCCTAGAGCATCACAAGCAATGTCGATGAGAGCCTCTATGGCTTCTTCTTTTGTGAAATTCTCCTCTATTGGTTCAATAATCTCATGCCCTTGACTATGGTAGATTGCCAAAGAGGGTGATGATAAGTACCCTTTATTGCTCCCCATCAACTCTTTTTTAGGAATGCGGGTGAGATCACTCAATATTCTATAATCTGTTTGTTCTATCGTAGAACTAAGGATATGGTTTTCATCTGCATCAAAAATAATCAACGCATAAGGGAAATAGAGATATCCATCGGTGTGAACAGGTCTTGGATTGGTTTGAATATATCCTTTCATCTGTAGCTGTTCAAAATAGTAGTACCCATTTTCACTATTATGATCATATGGGTCTGGCATCATAGGAAATAATATGGGATCAATTGGAGTTGCATTACATGATTTCATTTTCTCATCTCTTCCTTTTTACTCTCTTGATACACACACAGATACCCTACACCCTCTCTAGTAAATGGGAAACACTTAGATTTCCTAAGGTCTTAATCCCTTTAACATGAATTTGACTAGAGAGTGCATCACCAATTGTATCAATATTTTGCTCTAAGTAAACTTTTCCATAAAGAGCTTCAGCCAAATCTACGACTTTCAGCTTTTCTAGTGGTTGACCTGGGAGAAATGAAGTTCCAACTGAATTTGTGGCAAGAATATATCCCCTTCTTTCGAGTAATTCCAAAATAGAAAAAAGCTGCTTCTCATTCATTAAAAGTCTTTCACTAATATCTTTTACTCGGGTCTCCCCTTTTCCATCTTTAAAGTTAGCTCCTATAACCATCATCACATTAATCCCATTAGCCATTTGTTCTGCCGGGGAAATAGGATGAGAGATTGTTGTTTTATCTGGTCTATATTGATGAACGTAGGAGACTTCAACACCAAGAAGAATAACAATCCAAATAAAATATATCCAAAGAAGGAATAAAAACACAACGGCAAATGAGCCATAAATTACCGATAAACTAAAGAGAATATTTACAAGATATGAGAATATGAGATTAACTAGATACATTCCAACGGTAGCAGTAAGCGCACCAATGCTTGCACTTAATGCATATACCTTAGAGTCAGGAGCTATCATAATTGTAATAAAAATAAATAGCCACGCAATGACCCAAGGACCAATATATTGTAAGAAAAACTTCACTAAGTCACTATAAAATTCCCATTCAAGTATTTGAAGTACCCAATTACTAAAAAGAGATTTCATACTGATGTAAGAGGCAATGAGGATTACTCCCAATATTAAGGTCGTAACGAACCCCACAGTACGCTTCATTACCCCACTTGTTTTCCCACTCGATCGATATATATGGTTGACAACAGACCAAATTTTATTAATCAGTAATACAGATGTAATACCAAATGAAATAAGTCCAACAACACCTAATCTTCGTGCATTTGAACTGTACAGGGAGATCATATCTACAAGCTCTCCACCAGCACTTACTCCAAAGATATTAGTAAAGAGGGTCGTAAGTGTTGTATAAAAGGGTTGTAAGGCATCAAAAAGAGCTAAAAAGGTGATTAAAAATGAGATAAAAGGGATAACAGAAATAAGAGTATTGTAGACAATTCCTGATGCAAGAATTGTCACTCTATCTTTAGTAAATTTTGCTAGGAGAACTTCCACAAATTGTTTAAATTTCACCTTTTCATTCTCTCAGATTTGAGCAAAAGAGGCAACATTGTCATGTACTCATTTTTACGAGCCATGTACCAATAATTGTTTGCACCTCGTCATAATTTGTTTCATTGAGTAATTCATGTCGACCACCTTTAATCAAAGTCATGGTTAGATCAACAATTGATGCTTTTTGATACAAATCAAATACCTTTCGTACGCCCTTCGTAAAATCACCAACAGGATCATTTTCCCCACTAATTATAAAGATAGGGAGGTCTTTTCTAATATTTTTTGCTCTCTTAAGAGAATTTGCAATCTCAACACCATCAAGGAGATCGACAAAGAATCGAGAGGAGCAGATAAACCCACATAATGGATCATCGATATACTTTTTCACCTCTTTTGAATCTTTGCTCAACCAATCAAAATCAGTCTCCCTCTCTTCGAAGAAAGAGGCAAACGACCCAAAGCTCATCTTATCTAAGAGTGCATCTGGCTTCTTGCCACCATTGAATGTACTTCGTATAGAAGCGAGGAGGCGCCCAACTTTCCCTATAAACCCTTTTGATGAAGCTGTTCCACTCAAAATCACACCACTATAGAGTTCATCATGTTCTAATATGATACTACGAGCAATAAAAGAGCCCATAGAGTGTCCAAATAAAAACAGTTTTACTGTTGGGTATTCTTTTTTAATCATCTCACTGATTTCAACAGCATCTTGTACGACCCTCTGCCAGCCATGCTTGGGGGCAAACCATCCAAGTTCGTCATCACTTGCACTTAATCCATGCCCTCGATGATCTTGAGCATATACTACATACCCAAGTGAATTAAGATATGTAGCAAAACGATCATACCTCTCTCCATGTTCCGCCATTCCATGCAATATATGGACAGCTCCAACAATATTATTATTCTCAGGCTTCCACACCCTGTAAAAAAGCTCTTTCTTATCCGAACATGTAAAATAATGGCGTTCCATATAAACCTCCCATACTCAATCTCTTCATATTCTAATTGATTCACCCACTGTGAGCAATGACAAATAATTGAAGGTGAAATCAAAAAAATTACCTATATTATTAATATAGCATAAATTATAGGCAAGAACAGCTAAAAAGTCTATTCGCTAAATCGAGTGGGTAGAACTACATGATGGGATTGATAGGAAGCTGAAGATCTCCACAGACGAAATAGATCATAGCCATGAAATTATCCATGTTCTTGA
>CAYVRR010000048.1:0-15170 GCA_964453215.1 uncultured Spirochaetaceae bacterium
TACAATTGGGATTTTAATGAAGAACTTACTAAGGAAAGATTTAATACTGTGATTAAACCACTTCTTTGGAAAAGCGCAGAAACTCCCTTATCACTTACTATCACCATTAGTGATGGAGAAGATTATTCAAAGAGTTACACATACACTGATTGGGAAGTGATAGAAATAATTAGACCTGAACCTAATGATGAGTAAAAGAGATTGTTCTATGGTGCATATATGCACCATAGATGATATCTTAAGCTCTGTAACTGTGAATACTTGGTAGGAGAATGTTTACCCCTACGAAGGTGAAGAGAACTGACACAAAGCCGAGGATAGCAAACCACGCTGCAGGTTTACCCCTCCAGTTCCGTCTTAATCGTAAGTGGAGGTAGACTGCATATATAATCCATGTAATTAGTGACCATGTCTCTTTAGGATCCCATGCCCAATAGCGAGACCATGCTTTTTGAGCCCAAATAGCTCCACTAATAATAACAACAGAGAGCATAAGAATTCCAAACACAATAACCCTGTAACTGAGCATATCACTAATTTCAGGGTCTTTTAGCAACCTCTTATCTCCCTCTCTCTTTGCATCAATCAAGTAGATAATAGCAATCCCTGCTGCTAAGGCAAATGCACCATAAGAGAGAATAGCTGTTCCTACATGAAATGTTAGCCAGTGGCTTTGAAGAGCTGGCATGAGAGGTCTTACTGCTTTTGATTGCAACGAAGCATATCCCATAACAAGGATGCCAAGTGGCATAACAAATGCCCCTATTGCACTAAAGCGATATATTTTATGAAGAATAAGGAAACTTAAAATAATTCCATAGGCAAAAGAGAGGGCAAACTCATATTGATTACTGAAAGGGAGCCTACCAGCTCCAATAGTCCGTGCTACCATTGCCACAGAGTGAGAAACAAATCCAACTAAAGTAACATAGAGTGCAATATGTACTACTTTTTTTGTTATGTTAGTCACATAGAGGAGGTACATGATGGCAGAGGCGACATAGAGGACAAAGGCAATCATAAAGCTAATATTTTCAATACTTTGATACATATTCTATTTTTCCTTTTGTTTGTTTTCTTTATTTCTTAGTTGAGTTAAGCTCATCTTTATTGCGTGATGAAATACCCACCCATTCTTCTTGCTAGAGATTATTATCGTATTATTTTCAAATTTCATAAACCTAGGATAGAGATAAAAACTGATAAACATACCAAGAAGTAGTATAATAAACCCAGCTAAGACAACAGGGTAGGAGGGGTCATTTCTTACAACTAAACCAGTGTACGCAATTGAGTGGGTAAAGCTAATGGCAATATCTTCAAACATAACTTCTTGACCAGGAGCTAGGATGTAAGAGCCAACAGGGTTACCAAATTGATAGAGTACTACAGCATAAAACGGGTTATTTTCTTTATTTGACTTACTATATGGCATTTGATCATGATCTATTATCATATCGGGAAAGTAAGAAAAGAGGGTAATGTTTAAGTGGTGAGGTTGATGAAAATATGATTTTTGGTTTCTTAATAATCCCTCAATGATAATCTCATTTGTGTTAACATCTCGTACAACTAAATTACTTGTCCACCCAAAATTTGCTTGGTAAAATCCTAAATTGTTAATATGAAGAGGATTATTCACCCAAATCTTCTCTTTAGATGTGGTCCCATCCTCTTTTGTAATAGTGAGATCACTATAATATTGAGTAATTGCATTGTTCTCATCAAAGGTCATATAGAAATCATCTAGTCTTACTTGAAGGCCATACTCGGCAAAAACTTCACTGTTTCCTGGTAAGAGCGTCACCATATCTTCATTAGCACTGATGTTACTCACGAGGGCTCCAATAAAGATAACGAGAATTCCAATGTGAGTTACCATTGCTCCAAGGGAACCAAAACGGTATTTTGCCCCTTTGTAATGGCCAAAAGAGTCCTTTTCTACTTTAAAGAATTGCTTCTTTGCTAAGCGTAAAAATTCATCCTCTTCAACTCCATCAATACTATTATCTTCTTTTTTAACAAAGGAAGGAAAGTACGATGAATCAGCTTTAGCAAATTGCCCCCTTAAACTAAGGATGGTACACGAAGTAAGATTAATGGCAAAAAGAGCCATGAGCGTTAAGAAGATTACAGATGAGTAAGCTTTATCGAGTTGGAGAGCCAAAATTGTAGATGAGAGGGAGGGGTAGCGTTGTTCGTATAAGGCTGCTGTGCCATGTTGAGGGAGCACGGTTCCAATTACGATATAGATTGCAATAAGAATAAGTAAAAATATTGCAACTTTGAGGCTAGAGATAAATAATAGGAGTTTTTTCATTTTTTTATTCATTACATATCCTTATACAGAAAAAGAGAACCGGAAGCAACTACTCCCGGTTTCTCAAGATTGAGAGAGAAAAGAACGAATTAGTACCCTATTTGTTTAGGGGGTTGAGAAATAAGAGCTTTATTAGCTTCACTATCACTCTCTAATAAATCACTCTCTTGTAAAAATATTCTTTCATTTCCATGACAAGAATCACAACTTTCATTCTGGAAGGTACTTTTTTGTATATTATGAGTTGGTGAGTATTTCCAGTTTGTCTTTTTGTCATAGTTAGGAATTAATCCTTCTCCTGCTTCATCAAATGAGTTTTCAGTAGTAGGGATGTGACGAAGGGTGACATATTTATAAGGTCTCTCTTCACTCACTTGAGGGTTTAATCCAATTCTAAATAAGATTCTCATATCAGAATGGCTCGCTAAGCTTGTTCTATCTTCATTAATGCTTACGTGACACTCAAAACAGTTTTGGTTAGCTTGAGCATGACATACTTGGCAAGAGAGCGAGTCTCCATGAACTTTATGAACAGAAAGAGTTGCGTTTTCAGGTGCAGCATCTTCATGACAATCGAGACAAGATGGGAGGGTTGCGTGTTCCCACATCGTATCATACTCTTCACCAGTTCCATGGAAGTTTGATACATCGTGACAATCTACACATGTCATTCCTAGTTCATAGTGGACATCACGGGCAAAACCAACTGTTCCCATGAATTCACCTGCATTCCTTGCACCGTGACAGCCAAAGCAAGTTTGCTCCATTGGTGGGCTACTGAAGAATTCGTGCTTGTTGATAAGGCCACCAGCATATCCTTTAGGACGTGATACGTGACACTCTCCACATGTTGCGTGACAGTTCATACAGTTGAGATTAAATACTTCACCAAGACCTTCATGTGGATTATCGAGAGCATTTTCATCTCCACTAAATTCAATTAAAGAGGTTTGGAAACCACGAACTGTGTAGTGTAATGATTTTGAATAGGTTTCAGTCACTTCAGAGTGACAGGTTGCACATACACCATTTGTATCTGCAGAAGGAGCATAATTTACACCATCGTGTGCAAATTCAAATCTCTCTTCTTGACCATTACCACCGTGACAGGTTACACATCCAAGTTTTCCGTGAGCTGTTGAAAGAAATTCTATTGATACTTGATATTTTTCAAGCGCCGAATACTCCGGCGCAGGAGGTGCTCATCCCCCTGTTTCTGCAGCCGCCACCACCGGTGGAGATGCAAGTTTCGTAATAGGATTAGTCTTTGTATGACATGCAATACATTTACTGCTATCTTGTGGTTCTAATTCAACAGGATCTGTGAATCGAGCTGTGATTACTTCAGCCTCTCTTTGACCAGCTGCTGACACACTTTTTCCACCACAAGAAAAGAGTGTAAGCACAAACAGAGAAAGTAGTGTTACATAGACATATCGCACAATTGGGCGTACATTTTTCTTTGCCATGCAATCGACCTCCAAGTAGATTTCTTTTAACTATTATAGCACTATCGATAAAAAAATAACAACTACAAATTTACACATATACCAACTATACAGTGCTTGTTAATGTGATAGTGAGAATAATAAATGAGATTTATTTCTGTTTTAGTATAAAAAGAGGAGGGAGTACCATTATTTATTCTTTTCCTAGGTGTTTAATTACTTTTCGAGTGTCACCAACTCTCATGATATACCCATCTTTTTCAATGTGAACTAAGAGGGGAATCATATATTTTCTACTTAGACCAATGATATTCTTTGCATCAGCTATTGAGAAAGAGGAGCCCACGGTATAGGTGTTAAGTAATGAAAAGACCATCTTTTTATATGTTGAAGTGGATACAATGAACAAGCTATCTATAATAATGATCTGTTTATGTCGTAATAGAGATCCAATATGTTCTTTATCACTTTTATTAATTGATTTCACAGGATACCCTTGATACCCACACTCTTCTATTAGTTCATATAATTCATGAGCTCGTGCACTTATCTCTATTTTTTCTTTGTTTGCTACCATAAGATTCCCTTCATTCAATACAATTAAGTGTTTTGCTATGAGAGAATTGATGATTGTTTCAATGAGATCACTTGGAAAAGAGTCACTATATTTTGCACTTTGAAGAGGGATCCCCTCTCCTTTAGAAGCTTTTTCAATGATAGATTCTTCTAAAGATTGTATAAGAGAGCTTTTTATATGAAAATCACCCACCTTGCGATACTCATCTTTCTCTAATACCAATGTTTTTGGAAGGTGTGTTTCATTTTTTACAAATGAATATAGAAAAAGAGAGAGAACACCTTTTTCTTCATATATAGATGGTAATGTGTTGTGTGAAGAAAATAGAGAAGCTAGATTTCTTTGCATTTTTCTATTAAGGGGTTGGGTATAGACAACTTTAGCAAAAGAGAGGACATTCGATCCCCCAACAGCCATAATTACAATTGGTTGACCTATATAGAAGTGAGATTCTTGAGGTAGGTTGAGGCGGGATAGGCGATTTTTATCTTTATTAAGAAAATGGATAGAAGCATCAATATGATTTGTTCCAAATGCTATTGTGACATGTTGGTGATTTTTTATTTTTAGAGTGTGATTGTCCGTTATTGGTGTAAGGGAGACATACACTTCCTTACAGAAGGAAAAGTGTTCTGGCTTAGTTGTTACAATAGAACCCTTAGGAACCTCATCACGATGAATTCCTTGTAATGCAATAGCGCACCTTGAAACAGGGATTGCTTTTGTTACTTGTTTATTAAACATCTGAAGAGATCTGATTTTACCCTCTTTCCCAGCTGGAAGGATAGATATATTCTCTCCAACTACTACCTCTTTACCAACAAGAGAGCCTGTAACTACTGTTCCAATTCCTTTTAGAATAAATGATCTGTCTACATAGAGCATTGGTGGATAAACTTTTTTAGTCGGTTTTTGAAGCTCTTGTGCAATTACCTTTTTAAGGGACTCTATTCCCACGTGGTTATGAGCACTTACTTCATGGATGGGGTACGTTTTTGAAAATATTTTTTGTAAATTATCTACTACTTCTTTTCTCACTTCATCTATTCTTTTAGCATCTACAGCATCAATTTTGGTTATTACAACTATGATTGATGGAACGCTCATCCCTTTAAGAATATGGGCGTGGTCTGTAGTTTGTTTCATCCACCCATCATGAGAGGCAACACAAAGGAGTGCTAACCTCATTGCCCATGTACCTCGCACCATATTGTGGATGAATCTTTCGTGTCCTGGAACATCAATTACACCAATAGTTTTGTGGATTGGATCTTCATAGGAGGCAAATCCTAACTCAATTGTAAGAGCTCTTTGTTTTTCTTGGATGAGGCGATCTGTTTCAGCTCCTGTAAGGGCGTGAACTAGGGCACTTTTTCCATGGTCTACATGACCTGCTGTTCCAATTATGTGCATTCTATACTCTCAACTATTTCTTGTAACGCAGATATAATAATTGGGATATCTTCTTCAAAGATGGTAGATAGATGAAGAAGAACTCCACGAGAGTCAATTGTAGAAATAATGGGAATGTCTCTATTTCTTAGGTAAGAGGCACTCTTTTCACTTGATGGAGAGTGTATACAAATTGAAATATCTTCGATAAATTCATCTGGAGAACTTCCTCCCCCCAATGTTTTATGTGATGTTACTACTCTAATATAGTTTGATGAAAGGTGCTCTACAATTGATTGAGCTTTTTCCTTTTGCTCTTCAATTGATAGTCCCACCCTATGCAGGGCATGCCCCATCTCTCCATTAAGGTATCGTATTAAGGTGTGCTCTAAGAGGGTGAGTACTGTTTTACCAGGGCGTAATACTCTATAGAGGGGGGAAGTGAGAAGTGAGTTAATCATCTCTTCTTTACCTACAATGCATCCACCTTGTACAGATGAGAGAACTTTATCTGAGCTAAATGAGACAAGATCTGCCCCCATTTTTATATGATGAGAGATACTCATCTCTCCAGGGTATCCTTGTAATGGCATTCCTGAGCCTTGATCACTTACTATGTGAATGTGATGAGGAAGGTGTTGAGCGAGTTCTTTAATTGAAACTTCTTTTGTAAATCCCCTTAAAGCAAAGTTTGATCTGTGAACTTTTAGCACCATTGCGGTATTTTCAGTTATCGCATCTAGATAGTCCTCTATTGTAGTTACGTTCGTTGTTCCAACTTCTACAAGAATTGCTAGAGAGTGTTTCATAATGTCAGGGATACGAAAGCCACCCCCAATTTGAACTAGCTCACTTCTACTTACTATCACTTCTTTATTTTGGGCAAAGTGGGAAAGAATCATATACAGGGCAGAAGCATTATTATTTACAACCATCCCGTTTTCTGCACCACTTAAGTGGCTAAGAAGGGTACTTATGTGGTTATTTCTTACCCCTCTTTTACCACTTTCAATATCATACTCTACACTTGCATAGCTTGTATTGAGCTCCTCTACACTCATCCACACTTCTTTTGCTATTGGAGATCTTCCAAGATTTGTGTGGATAATAACTCCAGTTGCGTTTATAACTCGTTGTATTTGTGTTTTCTTTACTGATACGCATCTATTTTGAATTTCTTGGAGGATATGTTCTTTATTTGGCTTCTTTTTGCTCTCTTTCCATATACTTCTTTCAGCCTCTAAAACCTTTCTAATTATCTGTATCACAGAAGGGCGACTTAGAAGGGGAATAAAGGGAGAAATTGATGAATCATTAATGAGTTGTTCAACTTGAGGAAAAAGAGAATCATCTTTCATAATACGGAAGAGACAGGAATCGAACCTGCCGCTATATTCTCTACAGCCGACGGTTTTGAAGACCGTGGAGGCCACCAGACCTCATCAACTTCCCTAAAAAAGATACCGTCAGTAAAAAGACGGTACCTTAATAATTAAATCTACTATAGCAAATTATTGAACAGTTGGTAAATCAGCTGATGACCATCCACCCATTCCACCTTTCAATGAGTAGGCATCATATCCCATTGCTCGTAAAACACCCACTGTTTGACCAGCAGTTTGTCCTGAATAGCAAGCAATTACAACTCTGTCTTTTTTAGAGAGAGTTGGAATAACGTTTCCAAACTCTGGCCATGCACTGTGTGTGGAAAACTCAATGTGACCTTTTGCAAAGTCATCTGCACTTCGAATATCAACAACAGTAAATGCTTTTGGGTTTGTTTGGAGTGTATCGTAGAGAGTTTGAGCATCAATTAATTTATTTCCATCTTTTGCTACAGATGCAAAGGCAACTTTTGCAGCTTCCCAAAGGACTTTATCTTCTTCTGTTTTAGGACTCGTTGATTTTGGGCGGCTTGAAAGAGCTCTCATACCTGTTTCATCGGCTGGTAGGTCTGCTTTAAGCCAACCATTATTCATTCCACCCTGTAATGATTTCACATTGTTAAAACCAGCGAGTCTAAGAGCACCAACTGCTTGACCAGCAGTTTGTCCCGAATAACAAGCAACTACTACTTGGCGATTTGTAGGAATGTGTTCCATTAATTCTCCAAGTTTAGCCCACTCACTATGGTAGGATCCGGCAATGTGGCCTTGTTCAAAGTCTGCTTGAGAGCGGATATCAATAATAATTTGAGCATCAGGGTTATCATTCAGCATGCTATTTACATCTGCTGGTTTAATCAAATTGTTATTTGTTGCAGTTGCTGTAAAATAATCCTTTGCTTTTGCAAGCAACAGAGCTTCTTTATCTATAGCTGGTTTTGCTGGCGCTACATCAACCACACTCTTTTCTTCAGTAACAACTGGAGCTACTGGGGCAGCAGCTTCTTCTTTCTTACACCCAACTGTAACAAATAGGGTGATTAACAACAGAGCAATCATCAAAATGGTGATCTTCTTCTTCATATGTTTCTCCTTTAGAATTTGAAATATATCTTAATTCAGAATCATAACATAAATCAATATCCTTTTATAGATTTAATTTTCAGATAGACTAAAAAGCTCTCCTTCCCTTTTGTCTCAATTCTTTATATCTTTATGGTAATACTAATTGGAGGTATTCTATGGATAATAACCGAACAACACTTTTAAATAATGGAATTCATATGCCCACTATTGGCCTTGGTGTTTTTAAAGTGGGAGATGGTAGACCTGTGATAGATTCTGTCAGATATGCCCTCTCTTCTGGCTATAGAGCAATTGATACTGCAAGCATATATGGAAATGAAGAAGGGGTTGGAGAAGGTATTCGAAAAAGTGGAATCCCCAGAGAAGATATTTTTGTGACGAGTAAGGTGTTTACCCATGAAATGGGGTACCAAGAAACACTTTCTGCGTATCAAAGAAGTTTAGATAAATTAGGGCTCTCCTATCTTGATCTATACTTGGTTCATTGGCCAAAAGAGGGTAAATATCTAGAGACATATCGAGCTTTAGTAGATTTATATAAAGAGGGGAAAGTGAGGGCAATTGGGGTAAGTAATTTCCACATTTCTCACCTCACATCTCTTATGGAGAATTTTGAGATTATTCCAGCTGTAAATCAAATTGAATTACACCCCCTATTACAGCAAGAAGCTTTAAGAGATTTTTGTTCACTTAATAATATTGCAGTTGAAGCGTGGTCCCCTTTGATGAAAGGAGCCCTTGATATCCCTCTTTTGAAAGAAATAGGGAGGAAATATAATAAGAGTGCTGCTCAGGTGACCCTTCGATGGCATGTTCAGAATAATATTATCGTTATCCCAAAAAGTGTCCATTTTACCTATATTAGAGAGAATATTGATATTTTTGATTTCATGTTGAGTGAAGAAGAGATGATAGCAATTACCTCTCTCAATCAAAATAAGCGATTTGGACCTGATCCAGACAACTTTGATTTCTAAACTGCGTGTGATTCTTTATATCGTTTAATAAAGATTTGATAGGCATACACGTGCCCTTGTATCTCAGCATTTTTAATCTCTCCTCTCCCTACCCAGTCTTGTCCTTGGTAGATGAGGAGGTGGTGTAATTCACTCTCAATTTCTTTTATAGAAAATTCTGCAAACTTTGAACGCATGGTAAGTTGATCAAGCATCGTCTCGTATGCTGTTTCAAGCGTTTGTTCTTCAATAGTCATAATATAAATAATCCTTTTACATATTTCTTGTCGACAACTTGTTGTACAAGGAGATGAGTGCTAATTGTACCTCATTATTATCTAATTTTTCAATATCAGTGAGTGCCCTCTTAATATAGAGGTTTGCTAATTGTTCAGCCTTTTCTACTCCACCATAACTAATCGAGAGGGCAACTACTTTGTTACTCTCCCTTTTTGATAACTTCTTCTTACTTTTTACGAGTTGGTATAATGGTTTTTTAAGTAATTCTCTGTTTGCTTCTTCTTGTAAAGCTGCAATGAGGGGGTAGGTTGGAATTCCTATGTGGACATCTTGTCCAGTCTCTTTCCCTAATGATGAAGCGTCCCCCGTATAATCGAGGATATCATCTTTAATTTGAAAGGCCATTCCAAGGCAATACCCAATTCTATGTAATAAGTGCTGTTTGTAGAGGGGAGCTTGAGTGACAGCAGCTCCAGCATATGCACTGAGTGCAAAAAGAGATGCTGTTTTCCCAGCAATTCGTCGTAGATACGTAGACTTTGAAATGAGGTAATCGCCACTTCCTGCATCTTGTTGTAACTCACTCTCACAAAGACGGCTAAAAGCGTTTGCAACTGCAATCGCTTCTAAATCACCCTCCTTCCCTTTTACTAAAGCCATTGCTTTAGATAGTAGATAATCTCCAGCAAGAACTGCTTGCCGAGGACCTATTACTGAGTTTAGGGTTGGAATTCCCCTACGAGTTTTTGCCCCATCAATAATATCATCATGGACGAGGGATGCGAGGTGAATCATCTCTAATACACTTGCTATTCGCAACATTTCATCATCTCGACCACTGTTGCCTGTTTTCGATCCGATTACAACAAGGGCGGGACGAATCATTTTCCCACCCGTTGTAATTCTATTTGATAACAAATCTCGAATAAAATGGTTAGATTGCTCAATCGTTGTTAAAATTAATGAGCGCACCTTTTGAAGACTCGCTTCAATAGATGGCTCATCTTTCCAGAAATCACTCATGTTAAACTGTTATATCCTTGTGTTTTGCGAGCCTTCTTTCCATCTGCTTTTTGGTAAATTCAGGTTCATCCATGAAGAAGTAGATTTTCTTTGCTAGAGGGAATTTATTCCATGTTTTTTTGAGCCATGGCATTACCCAATAGTCGAGTCCAAATGCTCTTCCAGCTCCACCAATCATAACAATCGACACAGCCATATACCACAAGATCTCTTTACCAGCGAGTGCTCCAATTAAGAACATCGTAGAGAGACCTAAAGAGACAAGGGCCGCAGGAGCGGTAAGGAACCCTGCAATAAACATAAGTCCAATAGCAACTTCAGCTAAAGTAATCATTATTTGGAAGAAATATGGAGCAAGGGCTACAAGATTCTCATTCATCCATGTAAAGAGGAACAGAGGTTCTTTAAGAAGTGGTGGAGCAAATTGTTGTACAGCATCGCCTGCAGCAGCTGTTGCACCAGCTACAGCTTCAGTTGCAGCAGGAGCGGCAGTGCCAGCGTATGAGGCTGAAGCAACAGAAACACCTCCAACAGCTTCAGCAACTTGGGTAACAGCTTCAGTTCCCCCTTCCCATGCTGCAGAGGCTGCACTTACTGCATCGCCTCCACCAGATGGAGGTCCCCAATAGACTTTACTTCCAGTTGAATCGGTGAGCCAGCCATCCTTAATTTTCCCAATTCCTTCAATGAGCCACATAACTCCTAAATACATTCTTAAAAATGCGAGCCAATATCCTTGAGCTTTATAGGCAGCAAGTCCTCCAATGAGAGATCTTTTGTGTTTAATATTTAGTATTTCATGTTTGAAATAGGCCCACGCACCGTTTATTCCACACACACCTGATTGGTAATACATATTTACCATATGCTTTAATGCTTGAGCGAAGAATCCAGATAAAGAGATCCCCACATTATGGCTCACAGCATAGCGCCCACCAATACTTACCATATATCCATGGAAGTTTGATTTATATGGAGCTACAGGTTTTGTCGGTAGTCCTAATTCTGTTTTAATATTAAAGGCAACACTCGCTGCAGCAGTTGCACCAGTTTGTTCAGCAGCTTCTACAATTTGAGGAAGAGGTCGATCATTTTCTATGAACCAAATTCCATCTCCTGCAAGATATACGTTATCGTAATCGGGAGATTTCATAAATTCATCAACTCTCTTTCTTTGAACCTTTCCATCTTCAAGGTTAAGTTCATGACAGAAGGTTGTTCCTCTGATTCCACATGTCCAAATAAGAGTTCGTGTTCTAATAACAGTTCCATCTTTAAGGGTAAATGATTCAGCATCAGCTTTAACGATGAGGCTATTAGTTCTTACTATGACCCCTTTTTTCTTCATATAAGCCATTGCTTTATTTCGAGGTTTTTCTGGAAGCATATTTAAAATAGTGCCAAGAGCTTCAATATTCATGAGGGTGATTTCTTTACAATCAACACCATACTCTTTACACAATACAGGGAGCCACTCAATTAATTCTCCAGTGAGCTCAACACCAGTAAAACCGCCACCAGCGACAACAAAGGTGAGCATCTCTTTTCTCACAACAGGGTCTGTCTCATAGCTAGCAATTCTAACAGTATCCATTACATGGCGCTTAATTCGAAGAACATCTCTTAAACTCCATGCGTAGAAAGCATGATCTTTTACTCCTGGAATGTTAAAGTCGGTAGATTCTGCACCGGAAGCAATAATAATTTGATCATATGGGTACGATGCACCAGAGCCAATAAGAATTTGTTTTTCAAAATCTATTGTTTTAATTTCATCTCTAATTACATTTACATTTTTACCAGCAAATATTCGGTCAAAGGAAATTTTTACTGATGCTTCTTCAACTCTATTACCAGCAATTTCATGAAGTTCTGTCATTAAAATATGATCTTTGTGCCTATCAATAAGGGTAATTTCTACTTTATCCTTATGTTTTTTAAAAGCTTTGTGCAATTTCTTTGCAGCATGAACTCCTGCATATCCTCCACCTAACACAACAATTCTTTTTTTATCCATTCTACGCTCCTTGTCCTTATGTCACCCACTCTTTATAATGGATTTACATTATTAAGCCATCTAAGAGCATATATATCAAGCCTAGATGGTTGAGATTTATCGTAAAATACGATATATCACATATATAGTAGTAACATGAAATACAACAATAAATCAATTCAGTTCTTTTTTATCGTTTTTTTAATTCTCATTATCATTACTAGTTGTAGTAAACCCGTTGAAAAAAGTGTAGCTTCTCCAGTGTTTCAATCAAGGCTCCTTCTTGGAACCTCGTGCAAAATTACTATTTATGATTATCCACTAGAAAAAACCTTTACGCAAGCATTTAATAGGATTGAAGAGATTGAAAATAAAATGTCTATTCGAATCCCCACGAGTGAAGTTTCAAAAATAAATAAACAAGCAGGGATTACTCCTGTAGTTGTCTCAGATGACACGTTCATCGTTATCAAAGAGGCCATAGCAGCAGCTTCTTTAAGTGATGGAGCTTTTGATCCAACAGTTGGTCCACTAGTTGCAGCTTGGAATATTGGCTCTGATGGAGCGAGAATCCCATCAAAAGAGGAGATAGAGTCCCTCCTACCTTTAGTCGATTATAGGGCAGTAACACTTGATGAAGAGCGTAAGAGTGTCTATCTAGAGAAAAAAGGGATGATGCTTGACCTTGGTGGTATTGCAAAAGGGTATGCAGCAGATGAAGTTGCTAAAATTCTCATTTCAAACAATGTTAACAAAGCAATTATTAATCTTGGAGGAAATGTTCTCACCATAGGAACACGAGTTGATGGGGCTAAGTGGAGAATAGGAGTTCAAAACCCAGAGGCAGAGAGGGGAGGGCATGTGATGATTGTAAAGTTAGAAGATCTTGCCCTTGTTACAAGTGGCCCGTATGAGAGGTTCTTAGAAGTTGATGGCATTCGCTATCACCACATACTCGACACAACAACAGGATACCCAGTTGTAACTAATCTCACCAGTGCGAGCATTATTAGCCATGAGTCCTTTATTTCAGATGCGTTAAGTACAGCTATGTATTCTTTAGGTATTGAAAAAGGATTTCGCCTCATAAATTCATTAGAAAACGTAGAAGCATTGTTTATCGATGATAAGAAGAATATCTACCTTTCAGACGGTTTTAAAGATAAGTCGATTGAATATACGATGAGTGAAGATAGTTTTAAGGTAGTGCCCCAATTATAGGGAACACTCCTTTGGCAACATCACTAAAGAGTAGGAGTAAAAAAGTCATAATAAGCATGTGTATACTGTGAGTGATAAAATCTTTTTTACTTGCAATTCTTTGCTCATGTTGTTCTACAGATATCTCTTGTGATTGTGTATCTATGTGTAATAATAATTGATCAATTGCTTCTATAAATGGTCTTTTCTTCTCTATTTCACTATACATAGTCGTTAACCTGTCAAAGTAGTAGAATTGAAGTGAAATAAGGGATCCAAGCTTTCCAGGTATGTGGGGTCGACAGCTCATCATGTAGTGAGAGGCATAAATAAAGCTAATGAGTAAAAGCCCCTTATGTGCTCCAATAATGATGGCACCTAAAGTGACGGGGAAATTTCCAATAGTAAAAAGAACTAGTCCATGAGGACTTAGCGTGTGTGCAAGGGAAATTGAGATAAGTAGTATAAAGTTTGGTAAAAATTTAAACTTTCTTCCACTACTAGATGCTAATATGATAAAAAATATCGTGATTATACACCTCAATACTACAGAGTTTGATAAAAGAAGGCCTCCTATGAGGTATGCTCCACTAATCAGTCTTAGCGTTGAATATTTCATACACTCTTTTCCTTAATAGATTGATACCATCTACTTTCACAGACAAACCTTTGCGCAAACAACCCAAGAATAAGACTACTTATAAGACCAGAAAAGAGGAACAATGGGGCAATTACATAGGTAGCTTCCCTAAAGAGTATTATCCTACTCACCAATAGTTGACTAATTGTGCTCCCTAATGCTCCAGCCACACTTATTCCAACTCTACTCACTTTATCTTTACATAGAGAGTAGATGATAAGCATAACAATAGCACTTGAAACACTCCCTGCAAGAGAAAAGAGGATGATGTAGCTAAATATTGTTCCACTGATAAGGCCATGGCCTAATACTTTGAGTAGAAGAAGTAGAAAGTACTCTCTATGTGTAAAAACTCCTAATGCTAAAATGAGTGGAATATTAGCAAGGCCAAGACGCATAAAGGGGATAGGTTTTGGAATCATATACTCTATTGTTGAAAGAAAAAGGGCACACGCTGCAAGAAGAGCAACAAGATCTACCCTCACCTTAGAATGAGATGTCATCTGCTTCTCCTTCTTCAACTGCTTCTTGCTCTCCTTGAATCAAAATAAAGATATTATTAGGTAAGCACGCAATCCATTCCCCTGGCTTTGAAATCCAACCTGCTAAGACACACACCTGATTCTTACAATCAGACTCATACACATGTACTCTGTTATTAGATATCTCAATTGTGGTAAAGCCAACGGGACCTTCAAACGATGCTCTTGCATCAATACTAAGATCATACACCCACTCTTTGCCACCACTTGTTATATGTACTTCTGGCTTACCTGAAATCGTGGTGTATAGTGTAAAGCTGAGAATACTTATTGTAAGAAATATAGTGATTATAATTATATCAATAAGAGTCAGCTGTTTCATGAACAAAAGGTATCAGTTTAGCCATGCATTGTCAAAAGATATA